>JANPKC010000083.1:0-6666 GCA_031425855.1 Actinomycetes bacterium
CTGGGTGTAGCCAC
Source organism: Actinomycetes bacterium (assembly GCA_031425855.1). Taxonomy (GTDB): domain Bacteria; phylum Actinomycetota; class Thermoleophilia; order Gaiellales; family Gaiellaceae; genus Gaiellasilicea. Next base: position 15 of record JANPKC010000083.1, read on the forward strand.
CGTAATACGCGAGCTCGATCGCCTCACGTTGCTGGTCGGGCAGCTGCGCAAGCGCTCCCTGCACGCGCTCGCGCTCGAAGCCGAGCCACGCCGCCTCTTCGGCCGAGCCCTCGACGGGCTCCGGCGCGCCTTCGAGCGGCTCCGTCCGGCGGCGTTGCTCGCGCCGCACGAGGTCGACGGCGCGGCGGTGCACGAGGGTGAGAACCCATGTCGAGGCTTTCGCGCGCTCGGGGACGAAGGAGCTTGCGCTGCGCCAGAGCCCGAGGAACGCGTCCTGGACGGCGTCCTCGGCGAGCGCCTCGTCCCGAAGCACCCGGTAGGCGAGACCGTATGCGGTGCCGCCGACGCGGTCGTAGAGCTCGGCCAGCGCCGTCTCGTCCGAGCGCGCCACCAGCGCGACGAGCGCTTCGTCCGAGAGGTGCGCATGGTCGCGGCGTCGGGCCACCGCCTTCGAGCTTATCGGGATGCGAACAGCAACCTCCATGACCGTTGTTCGTCGCGCCGCGGCAGTCGGTTCGGCCGCGGGTCGACGGCGATCGAACCGGATCGCGGTCGCCGCCGAACGAAACCCGTCAATCAACCACCAGGAGTGTGGGAAGCATGAAGAAGACAGCACTGGCGGCCGCCGCCCTCGGAGTAGTGACGATGTCGGCCATGGCCGCCGCCATCGTGGGCTCCGGGCCGAGCGACGGCACCGCCTCGAGTCACCGTGAAGCGCCGCTGATCTCGGAGGACCCGAGCGCGGACAACACGGATCTGTACGCGTTCAGGAGCCCGGATCGCCAGGACTCCGTCACGATCGTGTCCAACTGGATCCCGGGCGAGGATCCCGCGGCCGGCCCGAACTACTACACGTTCTCGCCGTCCGCTCGGTACAACATCTACATCGACCGCAACGGCGACGCGCGGCCGGACATCACGTATCGCTTCCGCTTCCAGCGGACCGCGGGGCCGCTGTTCCTCGGGAACACGGTGCAGAAGTACTCGGCGACGAAGACCGTCAACGGCAAGACGTCGCTGCTGACGTGGGCGAAGACGCCTCCGAACAACATCGGTCCGCGGGCAACCCCGAAGTACCGGGAGCTCGCAGCCGCGGCCGTCGTCAACGCCAAGGGCACGCGCGTCTTTGCGGGCCAGCGTGACGACGCGTTCTTCGGCGACATCGGTGCGATCTTCGACCTGCTCGCGTTCCGCAAGGGCACGGGTGCGAACGGCGGCGGTAAGGACTTCTTCGCCGGGTACGCCGTCCACTCGATCGCGCTGCAGATCCCGATCGCGGAGCTGAAGGCGAAGAACTCGACGATCGGCGTCTGGTCCTCCACGGACCGCCGCAACGTGACGGTGAACGGCAAGCTGAAGCGTGGCTGGACGCAGGTGTCCCGCCTCGGCAACCCGCTCGTCAACGAGGTCGTCGTGCCCACCAAGTTCAAGGACCTGTGGAACCGCTCGCAGCCCGTGAACGACAAGCAGTTCGCAGGCCCGGTGCTGACGCCGATCCTCGCGAAGCTGATGAACGACCTCTACAAGGTGAACGCGCCCGAGACGAACCGCGACGACCTCGTCGCCGTGTTCGGCACCGGCGTCAAGGGCCTCAACTTCACAGGCCCGACGGTCGCGGACATGCTGCGGCTCAACTACTCGATCCCGGTGACGCCCGAGAGCAAGCAGAACCGCCTCGGCGTCATCGCGGGGGACAACGGCGGCTTCCCGAACGGCCGCCGGCTCGACGACGACGTGATCGACATCGCGGAGCGCGTGATGGCCGGCTTCCTCAAGGGGAACAAGGTCGAGCTCGGCGACGGCGTCAACGGAGGGGACAAGCCCGCCATGCAGGCCTTCCCCTACCAGGCCGACCCGGACAGCGGGTTCGCCAACACGAAGGGGCAGCAGAAGCCCTAGGGACCCGGCAGCGGGGAGGGCTCGCCTCGGCGGGCCCTCCTCCGGGACCACATTCACGATGAAACGACTTCTCCTCATCCTCACGGTTCTCGCCGCAGGCACGACCGCGGCCCTTCTCGGCGGTGTCCTGCGCGAGGCGCGCGCCGACGCAGCCCCGCGCACCGCCGAATCCGCCCGCCTCGCGAAGCGCGGCCTGGAGCTCCAGGAGCGCGCCCGCCGCACGGCGGACCCAGCGCTCTATCCCGCGTCGGAGCGGGCCTTCCGTGCCGCTTTGCGCCTCGACTCCCGCAACGCGACCGCCGTCCGTGGCCTCGCCGCGCTGAAGGGCTCGCGGCATCGCTTCAGCGAGATGCTGCCGCTCGCACGGCAGGCGCTCGCACTCGAGCCCGAGTCCGCGGACGTCCACGGCATCCTCGGCGACGCGCTCCTCGAGCTCGGTCGCTACGAGCAGGCCTTCGCGGCCTTCGACCGCCTCGCCACCCTGAAGCCGTCGGCGAGCGCGTATGCGCGCATCTCGTACGCCCGTGAGCTCCGCGGCGACGTCGACGGAGCGCTCGAGGCGATGGAGCTCGCGATCGACTCGGCCGCTACCGGCGAGCCCTCGGCGCTGATGCGGACGCTCACGGGGAACCTCCTCGCCGCCGACCGGCGAGCCGAGGAAGCGTTCGTGCGCTACCGGGAGGCGCTCGCGTTCGTCCCCGGGTACGCGCCGGCTCTCGCCGGCCTGGGCCACCTCGCCGTCGCGAGGGGAAACCACGAGGCGGCGCTGAAGCTCTACGGCCGTGCCGCGGCAGGCTCGTCTGCCCCCGAGTACGCGGCGACCTACGGCGACCTGCTCAACCGCCTCGGGCGTCCGGCGGCAGCGGCCGACGCCTGGGCGCGCGCCGAGGCGCTCGAGGCGCGGTTCGCCCGCAACGGCGGCGACAACCGGCTCGAGACCGCCGAGTTCGACCTGAATCACGACCGCGACCTCGCCGACGCGCTGGCGCGGGCTCGCGCCGGCCGCGCCGCACGCCCGAGCGTCGAGGGCGATCACGTCCTCGCGTGGGCGCTCTACAAGAACGACAGGTGCGCCGAGGCGCGCAAGGTGTCGCTGCGCTCGCTGCGCCTCGGCACGCTCGACGTCGACGGCCTCTACCACCACAGCCTGATCGAGGCGTGTCTCGGCAACGCCGAGCCCGCGGCGGCGTACCGGGAGAAGGTGCGCCGGCTCGACCCGGCGTACCTGGCGAATGCGCCGTCGGCGCGGAGGTTCGCTGCCGAGGCCGGATAGATTCGGCTGCGTGGATCCGGTCTGCGTCGCCGATTACGAGCGCCTCGCCCAGGAGCGGCTCGAGCCCGGCGCCTTCGGCTACTACGCCGGGGGCGCGGGAGACGAGCTCGCGCTCTCCGGCAACGTCGATGCCTGGCGCGCGCTGAAGCTGCGCCCGCGTGTCCTCGTCGATGTCTCCGGCGTCTCGGCCGCGACGACAGTGCTCGGCACGCCCGTGTCGATGCCGCTGCTCGTGGCGCCGACGGCGATCCAGAAGCTCGCGCATCCGGACGGCGAGCCCGGCATGGCCCGCGCCGCCGCCGCCGCCGGGACGGTGATGTGCCTCTCGACCCTCGCGACGGCGACCCCGGCCGACGTCGCCGCCGCCGCACCGGGCGGCGCGCGCTGGTTCCAGCTCTACGTCTTCCGCGACCGCGGCGTCACCCGCTCGTTCGTCGACCAGGCGGTCGAGCACGGCTACGGCGCGATCGTGCTGACCGTCGACGCGCCCCGGCTCGGCCGCCGCGAGCGCGATCTCCGCACGGGCTTCCGCATCCCGGAGGAGATCGTCGTGCCGAGCATGGCCGCGATCGGGGACTGGGAGGGCGCGACCCCGCTCGAGCTGCTCGGCGCGATCGATCCGTCGCTCGCGTGGCCGGATCTGGAGGAGCTGCGCTCGTCGTCCTCGCTGCCGCTCGTCCTGAAAGGGATCCAGACCGCGGAGGACGCCGCGCTCGCGGTCGAGCACGGGGTCGACGCGATCGTCGTCTCGAACCACGGCGGCCGCCAGCTCGACGCCGTCGCGCCGACCGCCGAGCTGCTGCCGGAGGTCGTCGAGGCCGTCGGCGGCCGCGTCGAGGTCTACGTCGACGGGGGCATCCGCCGGGGTTCGGACGTCGTCAAGGCGCTCGCGCTCGGTGCTCGGGCCGTGCTCGCGGGCCGGGCGCCGCTCTGGGGCCTCGCCTGCGACGGGGAGGCCGGCGCGCGCCGCGTGCTCGAGCTCCTTCGCGACGAGACCGAGCTCGCGCTCGCCCTCTGCGGCTGCACGTCGCCCGCGGGCGTCTCGCCGGCGCACGTCACTAGACTCGCTCCGTGATCGACCCCGTGATCGACGTCCTCACGCGAAACGCCGTCGACGTCCTCCCGGAGGGTGGGCTCGAGGCGAAGCTGAAGCTCGGGAGGCCGCTCCGGGTCAAGCTCGGGATCGACGTCACCTCGCCCGACCTCCACGTCGGCCGCGGCATCCCGCTCCAGCGGATGCGCGCCTTCCAGGACGCGGGCCACGTCGGCGTCTTCATCGTCGGCGACTACACGACGAGGATCGGCGACCCCTCCGGCCGCTCCGCCGAGCGCCCGATCCTCTCGCCGGAGGAGATCGACGCGAACGCGAAGACCTATGTCGAGCAGGCGTTCACGATCGTCGACCCCGAGAAGACGGAGGTGCGCTTCAACAGCGAGTGGCTCGCCGGCCTCGACTTCGCCGACGTGATCCGGCTGACGCGGACGACGACGGTCGCGCAGATCCTCGAGCGCGACGACTTCGCCAAGCGGATGGCCGCGCGCGAGCCGATCTCGGTCTCCGAGCTGCTCTACCCGCTGATGCAGGCGTACGACTCGGTCGCGATCGAGGCCGACGTCGAGCTCGGCGGCACCGACCAGCTCTACAACCTGCTCGCGGGCCGGATGGTGATGCAGGCGTACGGCCTCGAGCCGCAGGTCGTCCTGACGACGCCGCTCCTCCTCTCCTGGGACGGCGAGAAGATGAGCTCGTCGGTCGGGAACAACATCCCGCTGACCGCGCCCGCGGCGGAGCAGTTCGGCCGCACGATGAGGATCCCGGACTCGCAGCTCGAGGAGTGGTACCGGCTGATCCTGGAGCGGGACCCGCCGCGGGGCGAGCCGATGGACGCCAAGCTCGCGCTCGCGCACGCGATCGCGGCCCGCTCGCACGGGGAAGACGCCGCGGCCGAAGCGGCAGCGCACTTCACGCGAGTGGTGCGGGAAGGACTGGCGCCGGACGAGGTGCCCGACACGCCGCTGCCCGCCGGCGACCCGGTGCACCTGCCGGCCCTGCTCGCATCCGCGTTCGGGCTCTCGACGAGCGAGGCGAGGCGGCTGATCGCCCAGGGCGGCGTCAAGCTCGACGGCCAGGTCGCGACCGCCCTCGACGTCGCGAGGGGCACGCTCGTGGACGCGACGCTGCAGGCGGGCAAGCGGCGCTTCGCCCGTCTGCGCGAAACCGCTTGACAGAGCGGTTGTCTTTGCTACTGTTCCTCGGCCGCCCGAAAGGGTCGGCGTAGCAAAGTCCCCGTCCTCGACACAACCGGAGCGTCTCCAAGCCTCGATCGGATACGATCAGCACCGCAGCTTTGGAGGCCTCTGGCGCGAGTCGGAGGCTTTTTTACGCCGCCACCCTGAACGTGGCACTGGTCTTTGAAAACTCAACAGCGTGCGTTTACGTCGAGACCTCATGGTCTCGCGGGCTTAGCCGTTCATCGGTCAGGCCCGTGAGTCGTATGAGGCTCTAACCTCGTCACCCCTCTGGCTCCGACAGCAGAGCGGGAGACACTTTGAGCTCAAGCTCGAAGAGAAGCTTGCCGGCCTAGCCGGCAAACACATCTTCACGGAGAGTTTGATCCTGGCTCAGGACGAACGCTGGCGGCGCGCTTAACACATGCAAGTCGAGCGAGAACCAGTCCTTCGGGACTGGGGACAGCGGCGAACGGGTGAGTAACACGTGGGTAATCTGCCCTCGATTCTGGGATAGCCCGGGGAAACCCGGATTAATACCGGATAGCCTCTCGAGCTCTCGAGCTCTTGAGAAAAGGTAGCTTCGGCCTCCGATCGAGGATGAGCCCGCGGCGGATTAGCTTGTTGGTGGGGTAATGGCCTACCAAGGCGACGATCCGTAGCTGGTCTGAGAGGACGATCAGCCACACTGGGACTGAGACACGGCCCAGACTCCTACGGGAGGCAGCAGTGGGGAATCTTGCGCAATGGGCGAAAGCCTGACGCAGCGACGCCGCGTGGGGGAAGAAGGCCTTCGGGTTGTAAACCTCTTTCAGCAGGGACGAAGCCACTCGGGTTAATAGCCCAGAGGGTGACGGTACCTGCAGAAGAAGCCCCGGCTAACTACGTGCCAGCAGCCGCGGTAATACGTAGGGGGCAAGCGTTGTCCGGATTTATTGGGCGTAAAGAGCGTGTAGGCGGCCAGACAGGTCCGTTGTGAAAACTAGAGGCTTAACCTCTAGACGTCGATGGAAACCGTCTGGCTAGAGTCCGGAAGAGGAGAATGGAATTCCTGGTGTAGCGGTGAAATGCGCAGATATCAGGAAGAACACCCGTGGCTAAGGCGGTTCTCTAGTACGGTACTGACGCTGAGACGCGAAAGCGTGGGGAGCGAACAGGATTAGATACCCTGGTAGTCCACGCCGTAAACGATGGGTGCTAGGTGTGGGGGGTGTAGACTTCCCCCGTGCCGAAGCTAACGCATTAAGCACC
>JANPKC010000084.1:0-1670 GCA_031425855.1 Actinomycetes bacterium
TCGAGGTCGATCGTGCCGCCGAGCTCGCCGAGGACGCGGCTGCGCCGGTTCTCCTCCTGGGCCCGCTCGAGCGCCTCCGAGAGGTCGCGCACCATCGCCTGCATGCGCTCGTCGATCTGCGCCGCGACCGCGTTCAGCTTCGCGTCCGCCGACCCGCCGGCGCGCCGCCCGAGCAGGAACACGGCGACGACGAGGAGTGTCGCAGCCAGGGCCGCACCGCAGGCGATCAGGATCGTGGTCATTGGGGGGTACGGCCGTGCTGCCGCAGAATGCTCACTGTAAGCGAGCTTTCGCCCTCTGGCTATGGCTCGAAAGACATAAAATGCCGTCGGACGGCTCCGTTTGCCGACTCCGGCGATCTTCGGTACCATCCGCTGTCCGGTTGGCAGGGGTGATGTGCACGCCCGGCCGACCGTTGCTGTGTGAGCGCACGAGCGCTGCACGGCGAGCCGTTCGACCGATCAGGAGAAGACGCGTGCCGACAACAAACCAGCTCGTTCGCAAGGGCCGCCAGACGCCGCAGTCGAAGACCAAGACGCCGGCGCTGCGCGGAGCCCCGCAGAAGCGGGGAGTCTGCACGCGTGTCTACACGACGACCCCGAAGAAGCCGAACTCGGCGCTGCGCAAGGTCGCGCGCGTGCGGCTCACGAACGGCATGGAGGTCACGACCTACATCCCGGGCGAGGGGCACAACCTGCAGGAGCACTCGGTCGTGCTGATCCGCGGCGGCCGCGTCAAGGACCTGCCGGGCATCCGCTACAAGGTGATCCGGGCCGCGCTCGACACGGCCGGCGTCCCCGATCGCAAGCAGGCCCGCTCGAAGTACGGAGCGAAGAAGTCCTGATGCCCCGCCGCGCAGACATCACCCCGCGCGTGCTCGAGGCCGACCCGGTGCACGGGTCGACGATGGTGACGCAGTTCATCAATGCCGTCATGCTCGACGGCAAGCGCTCGACCGCCGAACGGCTGGTCTACGACGCGCTCGCGATCGTGTCCGAGAAGACCGGCAAGGCGCCGATCGAGGCGCTCGAGGCCGCCGTCAAGACCGTCACGCCGGTGCTCGAAGTCCGCTCGCGCCGGGTCGGAGGCGCCAACTATCAGGTTCCCGTCGAGGTGCCGCAGCGCCGCGCACGCACGCTTGCGATCCGCTGGCTCGTCCAGCACGCGCGCGACCGGCGCGAGAAGGGGATGCAGCAGAAGATCGCCGGCGAGCTGATGGACGCGATCAACTCGCAGGGCGGCGCGTTCAAGAAGAAGGACGACATCTACCGGATGGCGCAGGCCAACAAGGCCTTCGCTCATTACCGCTGGTAAGGGAGACATGAGCGCAGTGGCCTCACGAATCGCGCTGGACCGCGTCCGCAACATCGGGATCATGGCGCACATCGACGCCGACAAGACGACGACGACGGAGCGGATCCTCTACTACACGGGCCGCACCCACAAGATGGGCGAGGTGCACGAGGGCGCCGCGACGATGGACTGGATGGCGCAGGAGCAGGAGCGCGGGATCACGATCACCTCGGCGGCGACGACCGCGGAGTGGCGCGACCATCGGATCAACATTATCGATACGCCCGGGCACGTGGACTTCACCGTCGAGGTCGAGCGCTCACTCCGCGTCCTCGACGGCGCCGTCGCGGTCTTCGACTCGGTGGCGGGCGTCCAGC
>JANPKC010000085.1:0-4015 GCA_031425855.1 Actinomycetes bacterium
CGTCACGGCAGGCGAGCTCGACCGTGGGCTGCTCGCCGTCGCCGGCCTCGCGCTCCTGCTCGTCGCGTTCGGCGGCGCGGTGCTGCTCGCGGCAGCGCGGCGCCAGCTGCTGCTCGCCGCCCTCGGGTTGCTGGCGCTTGTTGGGCCGGCCGCGCAGGCCGCGACGCCACCGGTGAGCTACACGCTCGTCGGCACCGCTGGGGCGAACGGCTGGCATACGAGCAACGTAACCGTGAAGTGGGTGGTAGCCAACGATGTCGAAGCGGTACTGGCCGGTTGTTCTCCAGCCCAGCCCATCACGGCAGAGGGATCGACTACGAGTCAGTGCAAAGCTCAGTTCAGCTGGGGAACAGTCGAGAACGAGGTCACCATCAAGATCGACAAGACGGCTCCGACGGGCGTCTCCGCATCCCTTGCCCGCGGGCCCGACTCGGACGGCTGGTTCAACCACCCGGTCGCCGCGTCGTTGAGCGGCCAGGACGCCGTCTCGGGGATCGCGGGCTGCAGCGCGCCGGCGTACAGCGGCGTCGACAGCGCCACGGCGGCGCTCTCGGGCACGTGCACCGACGTGGCGGGCAACACGAGCGCGGGTGCGAGCGTCGCCTTCAAGTACGACGCGACCGCGCCGGCCGTGTCGCCGCAGCCCGACCGGCCACCCGACAACCGCGGCTGGTACCGGAAGCCGGTCACCGTCAGCTTCGCGGGCACCGACCTCACCTCGGGGGTCGCGTCCTGCACGCCGCCGACGCGCTACGCAGGCCCCGATCTGGCGAAGGCGGCCGTGGTCGGCTCGTGCCGCGACCGCGCGGGCAATGCGGCAGAGGTCGGCCACGCGTTCCCGTACGACGCCACCGCGCCCAAGCTCGCCCGCGTCGAGGCCGAGGTCGACAAGGGCGTCGCGCGGATCGGCTGGGAGCGCGCCGGTGACGTCGTTCAGGTCGAGCTCGTGCGCGCGCCGGGAGTGAACGGCGCCAGGGCGACGACCGTCTACACGGGCAAGGGCGCCAGCTTCGTCGACCGAACCGTCCGGCCGGGCGTCAAGTACCGGTACGAGATCCGCGTCGCCGACGTCGCGGGCAACGTGGCCACCAAGGCGGTGACGGCGCTCGAGCGGGCGATCCTCTACAGCCCCGCTGCGGGCACGGTCGTCAGGGTGCCGCCGCTGCTCCGCTGGCGGCCGGTCGCGGGCGCGAGGTTCTACAACGTCCAGCTCTACCGGAACGGCGTCAAGGTGCTGACGACGTGGCCGCGCGCGGCGAAGCTCAGGCTCGCGCTCACCTGGCAGCACGGCGGGAGGCAGCAGCGGCTCGAGCCCGGCCGCTACCGGTGGTACGTCTGGGGCGCGCGGGGGACGCGGGAGCAGCCGAGGTACGGCCGCGTCCTCGGCACGAGCACGTTCGTCGTCGGGCGCTGACTACTCGAACGCAAGCCCGAGACGCGACAGCTCGGCGTCTGCGTACCGGCCCTCGACGGTCGCCTCGAGGTCGAAGATCTCGACGACGTCCGGGTCCTTGCCGATCAGCTCGCGCGCCCTGCCCGGAAGCGGCTGCTCGGCGGCCTCGAGCGACTCGAAGAGGTAGAACGCGCCCCAGCGCTCGCCCGCCGGGTCGGAGATCCAGGCCTTGAAGCGAAGGCCCTCGACCTCGGCGAAGTCGTCGACCGACTCGTCGCGGAGGTAGCGGCGAAGCTCCTCGATCGTCGACTTCGAGTCGCCGAGGCTCCAGAGGACGATCCGGACGACCACTACGCCTCTCGGACCTTCGCGTGCAGGTCCTTCACCCGGCGGAGCACGTCCGCCTCGTCGTGGCCGAAGTCGTCCAGATAGGCGTGCACCGCCGCCAGGAGCAGCTGGTGCTCCGCGTCGTCGAGCTGCAGCTCGTGGGTCGCGGCGCCCGGTTCCTCGCGCCAGCGCGCGACGATGAACTGCGCGTACCACGCGGGCCAGTCCTCGTCCGGCTCGCCGCGCTCGGCCTCGTAGGCGCCGTGAGCGCTTTCGGCGACGCGGAGCAGCGTCCGCAGGCGATCTTCCATCAGCATCGTGGCCTCCTCCTGTTCACGCCGGCACGAGTCCTACATCCGGAAGATGCCGAAGGTGGACTCGGGCACGGGTGCGTTCAGCGCCGCCGAGATCCCGAGCGCGAGCACCCGCCGGGTGTCGCGCGGGTCGATGATCCCGTCGTCCCAGAGCCGCGCCGTCGAGTAGTACGGGTTGCCCTCCGCCTCGTACGTCGCCCGGATCTCGTCGGGATCGGCGTCGCCGACCATCGTCAGCACGGTCGCCGCCTGCTCGCCGCCCATCACCGAGATGCGCGCGTTCGGCCACATCCAGAGCTGCCGCGGCCCGTACGCGCGGCCGCACATCGCGTAGTTGCCCGCCCCGAAGGAGCCGCCCGTGACGACCGTGAACTTGGGCACGTCCGCACAGGCGACGGCGGTGACGAGCTTCGCCCCGTCGCGCGCGATCCCGCCCTCCTCGTACTCCTTTCCGACCATGAAGCCGGTGATGTTCTGGAGGAAGACGAGCGGGATCCTCCGCTTCGCCGCGAGCTCGATGAAGTGGGCGCCCTTCTGCGCCGACTCGGCGAAGAGGACTCCCTTGTTCGCGAGGATCGCGACCGGGTAGCCCTCGATCCGGGCGAACCCGCAGACGAGCGTCTCGCCGTAGAGCGCCTTGAACTCGGCGAACCGGGAGCCGTCGACGATCCGCGCGATCAGCTCGTGCGCGTCCATCTCGTGCTTGAAGTCCTCGGGGACGAGCCCGTAGAGGTCGGCCGGGTCGAGCGCGGGCGGCTCGGGCGGCGCGACGTCCCAGGGAAGCTCCTTGCGGCGGTGCAGGTTGCGGACGATCTGGCGCGCGAGCGCGAGCGCGTGCTCGTCCGAGGTGGCGTAGTGGTCGGCGACGCCCGAGCGGCGGGTGTGCACGTCCGCGCCGCCGAGCTCCTCGGCGGTCACGTCCTGTCCGGTCGCGGCCTTCACGAGGGGCGGCCCGCCGATGAAGATCGTGCCTGTGCCCTGAACGATGATCGTCTCGTCGCTCATCGCCGGCACGTACGCGCCGCCGGCGGTGCACGAGCCCATCACCGCCGCGATCTGGGGGATGCCCTTCGCGGACATGCGCGCCTGGTTGTAGAAGATGCGGCCGAAGTGGTCGCGGTCGGGAAAGACCTCGGCCTGGAGTGGCAGGAACGCGCCGCCCGAGTCGACGAGATAGACGCACGGCAGGTGGTTCTGCTCGGCCACCTCCTGGGCGCGCAGGTGCTTCTTCACCGTCAGGGGGAAGTAGGAGCCGCCCTTGACGGTGGCGTCGTTGGCGACGACCACGCACTCCTGGCCCTCGACGATGCCGATGCCGGTGACGATTCCGGCCGACGGGGCCGCGCCGTCGTAGAGATCCCAGGCTGCGAGCGCGTTCAACTCGAGGAAGGCGGTTCCCGGGTCGATCAGCCGGTCGACCCGCTCTCGCGCGGTCAGCTTGCCGCGCGACCGGTGCCGTTCGACGGCCTTCTCGCCGCCGCCGCGAGCCACGAGGGCGCTGCGCTCCCGCAACTCCGAGACGAGCGCATCCATCCGCTCCGCGCGCCGGGCGAACGTCTCGTCGCGCTCGAGCTGCGAGGTGAGAAGTGCCACGAACTCAGCCTAACGAACCCTTCAGCCGGTGCCCGCTGCCGCAGCGGGTCCAGCCGATCGGGGGTGTAAGAATCCTTCGATCGGGGGACAGGGTCAGGTGACCGGACGCCGAAGACTGGGAGCAGAGATGCTTCGGTTCAACCTCATGTCACGTCTTGGACTTGCAGAGCCGCTGGTGCGGCTGGCGCGAGCCGTCGAGAGCTCCAACCGCCGCGCTGCTCAGAGGCCGGTCGAGACGCAGCTGCCGAAGCTGACGCTCGAGCCCCGCCGCTCCGCGTAGCGCCCGCCGTCAGGAGTTCGCAGCCGCTGTGCGCGACGGCGTCAGCACCACCGACACCGTTCCCGGCGACAGGGCTCTCGGCTTGCCGCCGACGGTCACGTCGACGTT
>JANPKC010000086.1:0-18231 GCA_031425855.1 Actinomycetes bacterium
AGGAGGGAACTAGAGGAGTCTCAGGTGCCCGCCGCGGACCACGGCGTCGTTCTCCATCCAGCCGGCCTGACGCCAGCTGATGGTCTCGAGGGACGGCTCGCGGACGGACCGGTCGCGCAAGCGCGTCACCAGCCGCTCCGCGAGCCGCTCCTCTTCGCGGCGTGCGTAGAGCGCCGCGAAGTGCGGGTCGACCCAGCTAAAGGACACGCCCGTACCCGATCTCCCACAGCGGGGCCCAGGTCGCGCCACCGTCGTCCGAGCGCTGATACGACCAGTCGAACGCGTTCGGCTCGATGTTCTCCCAGCGCATCCGGAAGAACGCGCCCTCGGCGGTATGGCGCAGCTCCATCGCGCCGTCGTCGAAGTGGCCGCTGAAGTCGAGGTAGATGCCCTCGCTGTCGACCCACGTCTGCTTCCAGCAGTGCGCCTTGCGGTCGTAGACCGAGTAGCTGAGCCCCTGGTAGTCGAGGCTCGGCCGGCCGTCGAAGTTCTCGACGAGCACCATCCCGCCGAGATCGGCGTAGACGGAGTTCGTCCCGACGTGCTCGAGCCCGTCCGCGCGCCAGGCGCAGTCCCACTCCCCCAGCCAGAAGTCGAACTGGCGCGCCGGGTCGAGCTCGATCGTCAGTGGCTCGGCGTGGGCGACGCTCATGTGTACTGGAACGACGCGGGTGCAAAGAGGTTAGGCGCTTAATCGAAGCGCAACAGAGGCGCAACCGGAGGTACGCGACACGGGCGGCCGATGAGTTCCCGCGGGTGAGAGAGTCGTAGCTGCGACAAGCGACTCGCGACCCGAAGGAGACCCATGCCCGCTCCCACCCTCGTCACCGGCGCACCCTGCTGGAACGACCTCTACAGCTCCGACACCGAGAAGGCGCGCTCGTTCTACGGCGGCCTCTTCGGGTGGACGACGGTGGATCCCGGCCCCGAGTACGGCGGCTACTTCCTCTTCCAGAAGGACGGCAAGGTCGTCGCCGGCTGCATGGCGAACGACGGTGAGCAGGGCGTGCCGGACATGTGGACGACCTACCTGACCACGGACGACGCCGACCGCACCGCCGAGGCCGCGAAGGCGAACGGCGGCCAGCTCATCGTCGAGCCGATGGACGTCACCCGGAACGGCCGCTTCGCGATGCTCGCCGACCCGGGCGGAGCGTCGATCGGCGCCTGGCAGCCCCGCGACGTCACCGGCTTCGAGCTCCACGGCGAGCCGGGGGCGCCCGCGTGGTTCGAGCTCTGGACCCGCGACTACGAGGCCAGCGTCGCGTTCTACCGCGACGTCTTCGGCTGGGACACGCACACGATGAGCGACACCGACGAGTTCCGCTACACGACCCTCGGCGAGGGCGACGGCGTGCTGGCCGGGATCATGGATGCGACCGCTTTCCTCCCCGAGGGCGCACCCGCGGCCTGGTCGATCTACTTCCAGGTCGCGGACGTGGACGCCGCGGTCGCGCAGGTCGCCGAGCTCGGCGGCACGGTCGAGCAGCCGGCGAAGGACACGCCCTATGGCCGCCTCGCCGCCGTCCTCGACCCGACGGGAACGCGGTTCAGGCTGATCGGCTCGAACGACGTCTGAGTCCGCCGGCAGGGGCCGCGCCGCCCTGGCGCGGCCCCTGCGTATTTCGCTCGACAATGTTCTCCGCAATTGCACTTGACATACCGCGCGACAGTCTTCAGAATGGCCTCTTCGTATCCGGGCAAACCGCCCGGGTCTTCGCGGAAAGGAGGTCGGCATGATTCGTTCGCTCGTGAACTTCACCGGCTGGCCCCTCCGCGTTTCGGCGTAGGCAGCCGGTTCCTCAGAGGTAGCTCTCGGCGACCACTCGCCGCGTAACCACCTCTTTCGAGGCCCAAAGCGCAGCGTCTCACGACGTCGACGCCGTCATCACGTCGTCAATTCCAATCCGAAAGGACGGCTCATAAATGAGCGCAGGTTTTCCTGTCCCCTATCTCGCCGCTCGTACCCGAACTCACGTGGAAAGGAGGGATGAACATGCTGCACCACGAAGCGCTTCGACAGCTGACCCATGACCGCCTGCAGCAGCGCCGGGACGAGGCTGCCGCCGAGCGGCTGGCGTTGCAGGCGCGCGGTCGTCAGCACCGGCGCCGGCAGCGGCTGACGCTGGACGCCGCGCTCGGGCTCTTCCGGCACCACCGCGGTACCGCTCCGAGCCACGGCGGCTAAAGGCTTCTCCAGAGGACGATGAGGCCGCGCATGGGGGCGCGGCCTCCGTCCTCTACCTTCCCGGCATGGAGCGGCGTATCCGGATCGCAGCCGTCGTGCTCGTGCTCGCCTGGTTCTTCGTGCCGCTGCTGCGGGACTCGATCCCTGCCTGGATCCCCTTCCTCGCCCTGGCCGCGCTCGAGGCGCAGTTCCTGTTCTCCGGGCTTCGCGAGCGCGGGGAGCCGCGGGACCGTCGCGGCAGCGCTCCGCTCCCGGAGGACATCGAGGAGTTCGGCGGGCCGGAGTGGCTCGAGCCCGACCTCGTCGAGGTCGGCGGACGCCAGATCTGGGTGCCGGCCGACGTCGAGCGCGGGTCGCGCGTCGTGCGCCCGCGCAGGCGCCTCCTGTCGCGGCTCGAGGGCGTGCTCGCTCTGGCGGGCCTGCTGCTGCTCTTCGTGCTCCTCCCCGAAGGCGGCTGGCGCGGGCTCGACGAGGCCGACCGGACGAGGACGGAGGCACGGCTTTCGACCGAGGCGGCGCGGATCGCCGGCCACCGCGCCGTGATCCACTGCGACGCGCGCGGCGAGGCGGTCGGCGTCGTCCAGCACGCGGACGGGATCGCCGAGGTCGGCGGCGTCAACGCGTTCCTGACACCCGAGATCTGCTTCCGCCTGCACCGGCTCGCGAACGAGGGCGACGAGGGCGCGTTCAGCCAGACCGCGCGGGCGATCGCCGTGCTCGCGCACGAGGCGTGGCATCTCCGCGGCGAGTCCGACGAGGGTGTGACGAACTGCTACGCGTTCCAGAGCGGCGTCGAGCTGGGGCGGCGGCTCGGCCTCTCGCCCGGCACGGCGGCACGGATGATGCGGCAGCAGCTGGCCGAGAACCCGGTTCAGGCACGCTCGGCCCCGGCCTACCTGGTTCCCCCCACCTGCCGGAACGGCGGGCGGCTCGACCTCGACCCGGCGACGAGCCGCTTCCCATGAGGTGCGGGCCGGGAAGCGATCCCCGGCCCGCCCCGATCGTCCGCTACTGCGTCTGCACGTAGCTGACGCAGTCGCCCTGGTTCTTGAAGGCCGGGTCGTTGAACGACTCCCAGCCGCCGTCCTTGCACTCGTCCTTCGAGGCCGGCCGACGGCCGAGCTCGAAGTTGTAGATCGTGTCGTTGAACTGCACGCCGTCCGCGGCGACCGTGTAGCCCGGGTTGAACGAGCCGACGTTGACGCCGATCCCGAGGACGACCGCGTTCGGGCAGAGCGTCTTCAGCGTCGCCAGCGTGTAGAGCGGCGGGCCACCCGCGCCGGCGGCGAGCACGCAAGTCCCGTCCGCGACGGTCCGCGACGACCACCAGAGACCCGCGTCCGCGTCCCAGTCCTGCCAGGTGCCGGGCACGATCGGGCCCTGCGCCACGTTCCAGTAGGGCTCGAAGACCAGGGTCGTGAAGCCGAGCGCCGCGTCCCCGTTGGCGTCGATCTGGAGCTGGTACGACGGATCCGCGACCGGCGGCTGCGGCGTCGCCGCCTGGTATGTCCAGTAGGCGAGCTCGTTCACGCCCGCGAGCGGCGTGCCCCTATGCGCGAACGTGAAGTAGTCCGCCTTGGCCGCGGTCGTGGCGTTCGTCTTCAGCTCGAGCGAGCCAGAGCCCAGCCCCGGAGGCGCACCGTACGCCTCCGTGAACGTGACCGTGCCGCCCGGCCGTGTGTCGAGCATGTGCCAGCTCGACGAGTTCTGCGTCACCGTGACCGTCGTCGCCGCGCCGGCCGTGCCGACGAGCATCGAAGCCGCCAGCGCCAGCAGCGCAACGGCAGCCGCAGGCCGCCGCAAGAAGTACCCCCGCATGGAACCCCCTCGTGTCCGTTCGTGCCGCGGCCGTCTGCCGCAGCACGGATCGTAAGTGATGTCACGAGCCGACGCGATAGCGTCCCGCCGTGCGCATCCTCTTCCTCGACGAGAGCGGGCGGATCGGGCAGGACGGGCTGTTCGCGCTCGGCGGGGTCGCCGTGCGGGCCGACGACTGGCGTGCGCTCCGCGAGAGCTGGCTGGCGCCGCTCGCCGCGCACGGCTGGGATCCGGCGAACGAGGTCAAGTGGCACGGGATCAAGACCGGCTACGTCCCGCCTGCGCTCGCCGACGCGGTGATCGACGGCCTCGCGCGCGCCCCCTTCACCGCCTACGTGATGCTGCTCGACCTCGTGCGCGGGCAGGAGCTGGACGAGTTCTTCGGCACGGCAGAGCGCACCTACGGGACGGCGCTGATGTTCGTCAGCGAGCGCTTCCACCACCTGCTCGAGGCGGAGGACGCGCTCGGCCTCGTCGTCGCCGACGCGCGCCACCGCGAGGAGGACGCCTCGCTGCGCAGGTACTTCGGCGCGCTGACCGAGTCGGGGACGCGCTACATGAAGCTCGACCGGATCGTCGAGGGCCTCTTCCTCGGCCCCTCGCACCTCTCGATCGGGCTCCAGTGCGCCGACCTGATCGTCTCGATCACGGCGGCCGCCGAGCGCGGCTCCGGCCAGGCGCGCGGCTACCTGAAGCAGCTCCTGCCCCGGTTCGCGACGCACCCCGCGACCGGCGAGCTCGACGGCGTCGGGATCAAGCGCTTCCCCGACGCGCCGCGCGACCGCGCGCCACACAAGCTGTTCTGATGGAGATCGTCCTCGCGCTGGCCGTCACCGCGGCGCTCGGCTGGTGGCTCGGCAGGCGGCGCCGTCGACGGCGCGAGCCGGTCGCGGAGCTCGGCGGCTTCCTCGCCGGCGGCGTCCCGGTCGTGCTCTCCCATCGAGCCGAGCAGCAGCTCGACCTCGAGGAGGGCGCACTCGACCCGGACGAGCTGGAGTGGGAACCGGAGGAATGGGACGAGGGCGCGGACGACGAGCTCGACTGAGATGCTCTGCCTTAGTCGCGCCAGTTGGCGCGGTAATACCGGGCCGCATCGCGACCACGCTCTCCGAGAACGACGTGGTCGCCGTCCCGAGTCACGACTGGAGGGCGGCCGCGGAAGAAACCTGACAGATCTCCTCCACCCCGATAGCCGCACTCTCGTGCAAGTTCCAACCAGGTTTCATGGTCGACGCGGCCACCGGCCGAGTCGACAGCATCCATCAAACGCCCTCGACGCGCCCACTGGGGAGCAGCGCGCCACGTCTCCGCACGACGCTGATCGTCCTCCGTCCACTCTCGCACGGGCGAAGTTTTATGGGTTCTGTCGCGCGAGCTCGACGAACCGGCAGAGCGCGTTCGCGAGCCGCATCTGCGGGATCGAGCGCGCGTTCACCTCCAGCAGCCGCGGCGAGCAGACGAGGTACGCGAGGCAGCGCGCCCGCGAGATCGCCACGTTCAGCCGGTTGCGCGAGAGCAGGAACTCGAGCCCGCGCGGGACGTCCTCCCCGCTCGAGCTCGCCATCGAGTAGAGGACGACGTCCGCCTCCTGGCCCTGGAACTTGTCGACGGTGCCGACGCGGACGCCCGGGAGCGCCTCCCTGAGCGCGTTCACCTGCGCGTTGTAGGCCGCGACGACCATCACGTCGGTCACGCCCGCGGCGCGCAGCCGCTCCAGCTCGGCGCGCACGACCGCGACCTCCTCGGGCGAGTCCTGCCGGTGACCCTCGTGCTCGACTGCGAGGTAGCGCAGGCCTGTCCCGAACGGCGTCGTCCTCCCGCGGGCCGCCTCCGCGGGCTCGAGCCGGCCCTCGTAGAACTCCTCCGAGATGTAGCCGCAGATGTCCGGGTGGAGCCGGAACGTGCGCTCGAGGAAGAGGCCGCGGTCGGGCGGGACGGTCGCGTGCTCGCCGAGCAGGTGCTTCAACACCGACGCGTCGCTGCCGCCGGGATGCGTGCCCTGCAAGACCTGGTCGAGCTGGAGCGGGTCACCGACGAGCACGACGTTCCGCGCGGCCGTCCCCAGCGCCAGCGCGTCCGCGAGCGAGACCTGCCCGGCCTCGTCGACGAAGAGGTAGTCGAGCGTGCCGTCGTGCCGCTCGTTCGAGAAGAGCCAGGCGGTGCCGGCGGCGAGGTCGCAGTCGACGCAGTCCTCGCCGGAGGTGACGTTCTCGACGTTCGGCCCCTCGTAGAACGACTCCGGGTTGCCGCCGCTCGCCTTCTTCAGCCCCTTGAAGGCAAGCCCCGTCTCGGCCGCGGCCTCCTCGACCGCTGCGAGCAGGTTGTGGATCGCCTTGTGGCTCGTGGAGGCGACGCCCACGCGCTTCCCGCACGCGATCAGGTCGGCGATCAGCCGTCCCGACGTCCACGTCTTCCCCGAGCCGGGCGGCCCCTGGATCACGAGGTGGCGGCCGTCGAGCGAGCGGACGACCTCCTTCATCTCCTCGAGGTCGCCGGTCTGCACCGGCCGGTCGAACGGCTCTCGGCGGAGGATCGACTCGAGCGCGGGATAGCGGCGATCGCCTGCGAGGAGCGAGCGGCCGACGCGGGCGAGCGCGTCCTCCTGGTCGCGCGTCCAGTACGGGCCGGCGGGGATCAACGACTCGGGCAGCGGCACGTCGGCGAGCGACGGCCCGCGCTTCAGCGTCAGCCGGCGCTCGTCGCGGTCGAGCTCGAGGATCTCGCCGGCGGCGTCGCGCGTGGCCGGGTCGATCACGTCCTGGCCCTGCCCGATCTTGTGCTCCTGCGCGGGGTAGCTGAGCACGTACGCCTGCGAGCGCTTCACCTGCTCGGGGCCGCTGACGACCTCGACCCGGCCGATCGACTCGGCGTCCTCTACGAGCTCGTCGGCGGTCATCTCGACCCGGTCGAAGAAGGCCCACCAGACGGGCTTGCGCTCGCGGTCGTGGTAGTCGAGCAGGTGCGCGGTGAGCTCCTCCCCCGCGCCCAGCAGCTGCGCGCGCAGCTCGGCCCGCGCGGCCTTCACCTCCGGGATCGGCTTCGGCTCCTTCGGCGGCAACGGCGGCGGGATCGGCCCGGCCTGCGGCTTCAACTCGAGCAGCCAGTCGCGCAGCTTCCGCGTCGCGATGCAGTCCTCGTGGTTGTACTCGTCGATCTGGTCGAGCAGCGCCTGCTCCCGGGTCTGCATCCACTGCTCGAAGATGACGATCGACGTGCCGCCGTCCTTCACCTCCGCCTGGCGCTCGAAGTCGAGGAACGCCTCCATCTCCTTCAGCCCGTAGCCTCGCCGTGAGGCGCGGAGCCCGTTGCGGACGACCTTGAGCAGGTCGACGAAGACGCCGCGGCGGAGCAGGTCGTCGAGCTCGGCCTCGCGGGTGCCGTAGCGGCCCATCAGCCGCTTGAGCGCGGTGATCTCGTAGGACGCGTAGTGGTAGACGTGCAGGTCGGGGTGCTCGTCGAGGCGCGCGTGGACGAGGTCGACGAACTGCTCGAACGCCAGCCGCTCGGTGTCGTGGTCGTGCGCGTGCAGCGGCGTGAAGGCGCCGTCGACGTCGAGGATCCCCCAGAGGTACTCGAGCGAGCCGTCCTTGTCCCAGAACGGGTTGCCCTCGAAGTCGAAGAAGAGGTCGCCGGGCGAGGGCTCGGGCAGGAGCGCGAAACCGGCCTCGGCCTGCGGCGGGAGCAGGCGATAGGTGTCCTCGCCGGTCTCGCGGGCGTGGAGCTGGAGCTCGGCCTGCTCGCGCAGCTTCGCCCAGGTGTCCGGGTTCATCCCGGGCGGCGCCGGCTCGGCGGGCGCGCGCCCGAGCTGCGCCAGCGTCGAGATCCTCGCGGCGGCGAGCTTCTCGATCTGCGTCCGGTAGAGCCCGGCGACGCGCGAGAGGTGGTCGACGGAGTCCCAGTACGCGTCGCAGACGGGCTTGAAGTCGCAGATGCCGCAGTGGTCGACCGGGTACGGCTCGGTCGGCGGCGGGTCGGCGACGAACTGCTCGAGCCGCGAGCGGACGCGCCGGTAGTAGGCGGCGAACTCCTCCGGCCGGAACGTCGCCTGCTCCCCGTTGCCGAGCAGGACGTGGATGTGCTCCGGCTCGCGCCCCTGGATCCGCGCGAGCTGCTCGTTGTAGAAGAGGAGCTGGAGGATGTAGGCGGGCTTCGCCGAGCGCGCGAGCTTCGTGTCGAGCGCCTCGTAAACGCCGTCCGGCCGGCGGAGGAGGAAGTCGGCGACCCCGCGCCAGCGCTCATGCGCGAGGACGCCCTGGAAGACGACGTCCGCGCCCGACTCCATCGCGGCGACCGTGCGCGCCTGCGCGGCCTCCCAGTCGCGGTCGTCGAACTCGATCTCCGCGATCGACTTGCCGGCCGCGCGCAGCGACTCGAGGTAGGCGCGCTCGTGCTCGAGCCCCTTGCGGAAGATCAGGTCGCGCTGCTCGTCGTCCCGCTCGGGCGTCTCGATCTCGCCGAGCGCGGCGCGGAGCGAGAGCGTCGTCAGGTGCTCGCAGGCGAGGAAGGCCGTGACGTCGGAGGGCGAGAGCTGGAGGCGGTCGGCGTGAAGGTGCATCCGCCTGAGTATCAGCGCAACGCCGGTCGAGCCTTACGCCGGCGCCGTTGCGCTCGCGCGCGCCAGGTGACACGGTTCCACCTACGAGTGGTCGTCCAAGCGGAAGGAGCGGAGCGCATGTCCGACAGCGTCTATCGGGTCACAGAGGTGATCGGCGTCAGCACCGAGTCGTGGGAGGCAGCCGCGAGGACAGCGGTCGAGACGGCCACCAAGACCGTTCGCGACCTGCGGGTCGCCGAGGTCAGCCGCCAGGATCTGACGATCGAGAACGGCAAGGTGACGAGCTACCGCGTGCGGTTGTCGATCTCGTTCAAGTACGACACAGGCGACTGATCCTGGTCTACTCGTCAGCCTCGACCCGCGCTCCGGGAGCGACGGTCTGCTCGCATGAGCGAAGCCGATCGATGGCTCGACACCGATCCGAAGGTTTCCACTAGCTCCCGTCTAAGAGACCACGGATGGTTCAAATGCGCTGGTGGGACTTGGTTCTCGGGACGCTCGGTTCGCTCGTGGTCCTGCTGTGGCTCGTTGGGGGACTCCTCGTGCCGGGGCTCGTCTTGCTGCTCCTTCTCGTCTTTGCCGCGGCCTCTCGCATAACGATCGTCGAGCGCCAGGTTGCCGGAGCTCATGCGCGTGCTCGCGCGCTGCTCGCTCTGATTCGGACTGTCGCGCTGCTCGCGATCCTTGTCTTCGTCGCGTTCACCTGGCTGCTCGATCGCCGAGACTGGACCAAGGACACGCTCGGGATGATTGCGACGTTGGGTCTGGCTGGCCTCGCCGTCTACCTGATGCGTGACGTGGCTCGCTACGCCGACGAGGCGGTCGACTACTTCATCGGTGGCCGTTCTGAGCGGCAGGTCGCCCGCGTACTGGAACCTCTTCGCGAGCAAGGTTGGGAGATAGCACACAACATCCCGCGCGAAGGCCGGGGCAACCTCGACCACTTCGTCAGTGGGCCAGCGTGCGCGTTCGCCATCGAAACGAAGAGCGGGAAGTACCGGGCGGCAGACCGCGGGCAGGCCATCAGCAACGCCGTCTGGGCGAAGGAGAAGTTCGGCAAGCGCTTCGTGACGGCCGTCCTATGTGTCGGGACTGATCCCCCAGCCGAACCACGCCTTGAGCTCCACGGCAGGTCGGAGGTCTGGGTTCTCGGACCGCCAGCACTCAGGGATTGGCTCACGCAGTATCGATGGGAGCCGCGCCGCAGAGCGTAAAGCCTTGGTGTATGCAGCGCTTCAGCGCTCACCCCTGCGCTCATGCGCGGGCCGGCGCGCTTCAGCCCCCATTCAGTGACCGCAGCTTGTCGAGCCTGCCGCGTACGCGAGCGAGAGCAGACTCATGCGGACTCAAGCGTTAGTTACGAGGGATCAGGCGCATGATCTTCCGACTTGAAGCCCCTCTGAGCCAGAATCCATTCCGATGCCCGGTTCTCCACTCGCGCTCGAACCGCTCCTCACCGAGGTCCGTGCCCGCAGCACCGGCATCGGCTCGCGCATCCACGGCGAGCTGCACTGGCGCACCGTCGGCGCGAACGGGCTGTGGCTCGCGGAGCCGCTCGACGGGGCCGACACGCTCGTGATCTTCCTCTTCGCGCTCCTGCACGACTCGATGCGCGAGAACGACTCGGTCGACCCCGAGCACGGGCCTCGGGCGGCCGCGTTCGCAGGCGAGCTCCACGACGAGGGGCTGCTGGCGATCACGGCGGAGCAGCTTGACCTGCTCCAGCACGCCTGCGTCGAGCACGCGAACGGGTTCGTCTCGACCGAGCCGACAGTCGGCGCCTGCTGGGACGCCGACCGCCTCGACCTCCCGCGCGTCTGGATCACCCCGGACCCGGCGCTCCTGTCGACCGAGCGGGCGCGGAACGGCACCCGCCCGGCCGGGACGCCGCCCGACTGGGCCGGCCTGTACCGTCGCGTTCGGCGTGACTCGTAGCTCGACGATCCTGCGGCGGCTTCGAACGGTGCCGCTCTTCCTCCTCCTCTTCCTCGTCACCACCGTGGCGCTGCCGCTCCTGCTCGCCGTCGCAGTCGTGGTCGACGCCGGACGCTGGCTGGTCGGGCGGCGGCCGTGGATGGCGACACGGCTCGCGCTGTTCCTCTGGATCTACCTCGCCTCCGAAGCCGCCGCGATCGTCGCTCTCTTCCTCGCCTGGGCGATCCCGCCGCGCTCACACCTCGTCGAGCGCACCTACCGGCTGCAGGCCGTCTGGGCCGGGCTCCTCTTCGGCGCGGCGCGGCGGCTGTTCTCGCTCCGCTTCGACGTCGAGGGCGCCGACACGCTCCTCCCCGGCCCGATCGTCGTCCTGATGCGGCACGCGAGCATCGTCGACAACCTCCTCCCCGCCGTCTTCGTCGCCGCCCCGCACGGGCTGCGGCTGCGCTACGTGCTCAAGCGCGAGCTGCTCTCCGACCCTGCGATCGACATCGCCGGCGGGCGCCTGCCGAACTGCTTCGTCCTCCGCGGCGCCGACGACGCCGAGGCCGAGGTCGCGCGCGTGCGCGCGCTCGCGGCCGGGCTCGGCCCGCGCGAGGGCGTGCTCATCTACCCGGAGGGGACGCGCTTCACGGCCGCGAAGCGGGCGCGCGCGATCGAGCGGCTGCCGCGGGCGGCCGAGCTCCGGAACGTGCTGCCGCCGCGGCCCGCCGGGACGCTCGCCGTGCTCGACACCGGCGCCGACGTCGTCGTCTGCGCCCACCACGGCCTCGACGGCTTCGCGAGCATCGGCGACCTCTGGCGTGGCGGCCTCGTCCGACGGACGATCCGGATCCGCTTCAGCCGCTTCGCCGGCTCGTCGCTGCCGGAGGGGCGCGAGGCACGGACGGCCTGGCTCTGGCAGCGCTGGCACGAGGTCGACGACTGGATCGGCGTGCAGGCAGCGTGAGCGCCGGCAGCATCCTGCTCCTCGACGCGGCCGTGATCGGCGGCCTGATGGTCGCGCTCTGGCTCGTGAGCCTGCTCCTCCGCGATGCCTCGATCGTCGACCCGTTCTGGGGAACCGGCTTCGTGGTCACCGGCTGGACGGCGGCGGTCGCGGGAGAGGTCTCCGGCTGGGGGCTCGTGCTCGCGCTGCTGACGACCGCCTGGGGGCTGCGGCTCTCGCTCCACCTCGCACGGCGGAACCTCGGCCACGGCGAGGACTTCCGCTACCAGGCGATGCGCAAGCGGTTCCCCCGCTTCGAGCTGACGAGCCTCGTGATCGTGTTCGGGCTCCAGGGGCTGCTGATGTGGATCGTCGCGCTGCCGCTGCAGCTCGCGCCGGCGTTCGACGGCAGCCGCCACCTCCTCGGCGCGCTCGGGGTCGCGGTCTGGGCGGTCGGGCTTGCGTTCGAGGCGATCGGCGACGCGCAACTCGCTCGCTTCCGCGCCGACCCGGCGAACAAGGGGCGAGTGCTCGACACCGGCCTCTGGCGCTACACCCGCCACCCGAACTACTTCGGCGACGCGTGCGTCTGGTGGGGGCTCTGGCTCGTCGCGCTCGGCGCCGGCGCGCCCTGGTGGACGGTCGTCGGGCCGGTCGTGATGACCGTCCTGCTGCGCCGCGTCTCCGGCGTGACCTTGCTCGAGCGCTCGCTCGCGCAGCGGCGACCCGGCTACGAGGACTACGTGCGCCGGACGAGCGCGTTCGTGCCGCGGCCGCCGCGCTAGGCGGCGGCAACGGGCACGACGAGCAGCGGCGCGAGCTCCTCGGGCCGCGCCGGCTTCGAGATCAGGTAGCCCTGCGCCAGCGTGCAGCCCTGCTCGCGCAGCAGGTCCCACATCGCCTCCGTCTCGACGCCCTCGGCGACGACGCGGAGGCCGAGGTTGCGGGCGAGGTCGATCGTCGAGCGGACGATCGCAGCGTCGCTCTCGCTCTCGAGCATGTCCATCACGAAGGACCGGTCGATCTTGATCGTCTGCACCGGCAGCTGCTTCAGGTAGGCGAGCGACGAGTAGCCGGTGCCGAGGTCGTCGATCGCGAAGCCGACGC
This sequence comes from Actinomycetes bacterium, assembly GCA_031425855.1. Lineage (GTDB taxonomy): Bacteria > Actinomycetota > Thermoleophilia > Gaiellales > Gaiellaceae > Gaiellasilicea. Next base: position 12,532 of record JANPKC010000086.1, read on the forward strand.
CCAGCTCGTTCAGCCGGTCGATCACACCGCGGACGCGGAAGGGGTCGGCGAGGATCGTGCTCTCGGTCACCTCGAGCTCGAGCCGGTCGGCGGGGACGCCCGCGTCGGCGAGCATGGCCGCGATCCGGTCGGGCAGCTCGAGGTCGAGCAGGTCGGGGATGGTCAGGTTGACGGCGACGTGGAGGTCGATCCCCTCGGCCGCCCAGGCGGCGCACTGGTCGATCGCCGCCCGGAGCACGTAGCGCGAGAGCGGCTTGATCAGGCCGGTGCGCTCGGCGAGCGGGATGAAGGCGTCGGGCGGGATGAAGCCGCGCTCGGGGTGGATCCAGCGGACGAGCGCCTCGACGCCGACGATCCGGCCGGTCGCGAGCTCGGCCTTCGGCTGGTAGTGGACGACGAGCTCCTCCCGCTCGATCGCGCGGCGCAGCTCGCCCGCGAGCGCCAGCCGCTCGGCGTCGTTCGTGTCCTGCTCGGCGCTGTAGACGGCCGTGCCCGCGTGCGCGCCCTTGGCGAGGTACATCGCGACGTCGGCGTGCTGGAGCAGCGCGTCCGCGTCCTCCCCGTGCTCGCCGAAGACGGCGATGCCGACGCTCGCGGCCACCTCGAGCTGGAAGCCGCCGAGCTCGAACGGCTGCTCGAGCGCGTCATGGATGCGCGCCGCGAAAGCGGACGCCAGCTCCGCGGAGGCGTGCGGGAGCAGCACTGCGAACTCGTCGCCGCCGAGCCGCGCCACGGTCTCCTCGTCGCAGAGGCCGGCAAGCCGCCCGCCGATCCCCTGCAGCAGCTCGTCGCCGAGCTCGTGCCCGAGGGCGTCGTTCACCTCCTTGAAGTGATCGACGTCGAGCAGCAGCACGACGGCGTCGCCGTCCGAGAGCGCGGCGCCGACCTGGAGGCGGAAGAGCGTCCGGTTCGGCAGGCCGGTCAGCTCGTCGTAGTGGGCACGCCGCTGGATCTCCTCCATCTGGCGCCTGATCCGGACGGTGACGCGGCGGAGGATCGGCACGAGCGCGACGAAGAGCAGCACGAGCACGGCCTCGAAGATGCCCGCGACCGGGAGGAAGGTCGCGTTCGCGGCGCGCGCGATCGGCGCGTAGTCCTGGTGGATCACGACCACCCCGGTTCCGCCAGGCACCGCGACGGGCGCGTAGGTACGGAGCGACTTGCGGCGCGCCTCGCCGGCGCCGACCGACGCGACGTCGCCGCGCACGACGCCTGCGCGCGCCTCGGCGACGTGCTCGGGCGCCTCGATGCGCGTCCCGATCAGACGGTGGTCGGTGCTGTAGGAGATCGTGCCGTCGGGCGCGACGAGCGAGGCGAGCAGGAAGCCCTCCTCGAGCACGCGGGTCGAGAAGAGCTCATCGAGGTCGGCCCGCCGCGCCTCGTCCGGCCGGGCGAAGTCGGCGGCCTGCAGCGACTCCCGCAGCACGGTGCTCGCAAGCACACGTGCCTGCGCCGTCGCGCCGCGCTCGGCCTGGACGGTGTCGAAGTGGCGGACAACGAGCAGGATCGCGGCCGCCGCGAGCGCGAGCCCGATCCCGGTGCAGATCGCGAAGCGGAGGACGAGCCGCGGCGGGTCGCTCGCGGCGAGATCCCGAGGCGCGGTTGCCGGACGGCGCCCGCGCATGGCTACTTGCCGATGCCGGGCAGCAGCGGCGTCTTGACGACGCCACCCACGGCGCCGACGGGGTCGGCGACGGCTCCGCCGACGGTTCCGACCGGGTCGGTGGCGGCCGTGGCGACCTCGTCGACGGGGGTCGGGAGAGGGACGGGTAGCGGAAGCGGGTCCGCCGGCGCCGGGTCGGGCGTGGGAGCGGGCGGTTCCTTGACGGTGCCGCCGCCCGAGCCCGAGGGGGGCGTGGTCGCGGGCGCCTCGGCGGGCTTCGACGCCGTCTCGGGGCGAGCCACGGGCGCGTCGCCGCCGGCCGCGGGCACGGCCGTGCCGGTCCGGTCGGTGCCGCCCGGGGTCGCCGTGGGAGTCGGTGCGGGCGCCGCGCCGCCGCCGGTCGGGACGAGGCGAGAGGCCGGTGTGCCGCTCAGAGGCGTGACAGCACGCTGCGTGGGGGCAGGGCGTTTCGCGGCGGCAGCCGCGGGTGCCGCCGACGCGCCGGGGAGGCGCGGGGCGAGACCGGTCTCCGCCGCGGTCGGGACGATCGTCCCGCTCGAGCCCTGGTGCTCGCTCGCGTCGAGCGCGACCGGGTCGGCCCACGGAACGAGCGCGGCCGCGATCCGCTCGACGACGTTCGGCAGCGGCACCGAGAGGCCGGTGGCCGCGAACGCGGGCACGGGCAGGCAGATCCCGGCTGCGATCACGAGCAGCTCGAGCCGCCCGCCCGAGCGGGCGCGTGCCGGCAGCGCCCCACTCGAGGGGGAGCGAAAGGCGAAGGTTGGATATTCGGTCGCAGACATGGCCGCAGAGGCAGAGCTCCACCCTCAGCGTCGTGCGATCGGCACGCCCGCGCGTCCTCCAATCGGGGGATAGGGGGTGTCTGCTCGCCGTTCGGCGCCCTAGGGCGCCGGGGCGGGGAACGCGGCCCAGCCGCGCTCGGCCAGCGTGGCGAGGCTGCTCGCCTTGACGCCGTTCTCCGAGACGGTGAAGACGCTGTCGCGCACGACGACGGAGCGGCGGATCGGCCACTGCGCGTCGTGCTCGACGCGCCCCGCCGGATCGATCCCGCGGGCGCGGCCGACGCGGAAGCCGACGGCGCGCTGCTCGAACGGGATCATCACGAGCCCCGTTCGCGGCCAGAAGAGGAACGCGTGGTGGTCGTGCTCGGCCTCCGACCAGCCGGGGCCGAGGTGCCGCGTGTGCAGCCGGGTCGGCTTGCGCAGGTCGGAGACGTCGAAGATCGAGAGCTGTGTCCCCTGCGGGCGCCCGTTCTCGTCGGCGTCCTGGCCGACGCCGAGCAGCAGGTCCTCGCCGATCGGGTGCAGGTAGGCCGAGTAGCCGGGGATCTTCAGCTCGCCGAGCACGCGCGGCCGCTCGGGCAGCGAGAGATCGAGCGTGTAGAGCGGGTCGACCTGGCGGAACGTGACGACGTAGCCGGTGTCGCCGACGAAGCGCACCGAGTAGACGCGCTCGCCCTTGCCGAGCCCGCCGACCCTCCCGGCCTGGACGAGCGCGCCGCCGGACGGGCGCAGCGTCGTCAGGAACGACTCGGTCTCGCCCCCCGCTCCCCACCAGGCGGGGCTCTCGGTGCTGACGACCCGGAGGACGCCGCGATGCTCGGAGAGCGACCACTGGCTGAGCAGGTAGCCCGAGACCTTGCCGCTGCCGCGGTAGTGCGTCTTCACCGGGCTCGAGATGTCGAACTTGTGGATCTCGGTCTGGACGCCGTTCTTGTCCTGCTGGGGCGTGTCCGGACTCGGCCGGTCGGCCCAGCGCTCAGTGGCGACGTAGAGGCTCTCCGGGGACGCGTAGACGATCCTCCCGTCCGTCATCACGGCGGCCGAGTCGACCGGCTGCAGGCCCTTCGCCAGGTCGACGGTGAGGACGGTGAGCATGCCGAGGCCGGAGAACGCGGTCGCGCGGCGGACGTGGCGGCACTGGACGAGCGGCCGCGCCTTGCCCGCCTTCGCGCCGGCGCGCTTGATCCGGTAGGACGGCAGCCAGCTCCGGACCTTCGAGCTCGCGACGACGGCGCGGTTGCGCCTCGCGGACGCGGCGGCCGCCTCCTTCGTCTCGTCGGCGGGCTGCTTGAACGGGAGCGCTGCGGGAACCTGCGAGGCGGCGACGATCCGGGCGGCAGAGCCGACGAGCCGGGCGGCGACGTAGGAGCCGTCGAGCGTCAGCGTCCGGACGAGCCGGAGCCTGGCCGGATCGGACACGTCGACCTCGGCGAGGACGGACGACGCCGGCTGGTAGGGCGCGATCCTGGCCGCGATCGCCGGCAGCGGCTCGATCCAGAAGCCGCCGCGCGAGAGCACGAGCAGGCGGTCGCCATGGAGCAGGAGCTCGTGTGTCATCGCCCGGTCGAGCGTGAGCGAGTCGAGCAGGCGGGGCCGGAGGCCGCCGACGTCGACCGCGCGCAGCTTCCCGTTCCCGACCGCGAAGAGCGTCTTGCCGTCCGTCTTGACGATGTCGGGCTCGTCGACGCCTTCCTCCTGCACGTTCGTGCCCGAGAAGTCGACGCCCTGCTGCGGGGCGGCGGCGCGGGTCGTCTCTGCGATCCCGGGGCCGCCGGGTGCGCCGAGGCCGTACGGCCCGACGAACCGCTTCGCCTGCGCCTTCGCGTAGCCGAGCAGCTGGCCGCAGGAGCCGAACGCGGTCAGCTTCGGTCTCGCCGCCGCTTCCGGCGCCGACCGAGCCGCTGTCCCGGCGGTTGTGCCCCCCGCTGCGGCGGCGACGACGATCGCCAGCGACGCGAGGAGCGCGACGCGTTTCGCGAGATCCATCACCCTGGTTATACGTCACCCCGCCCGGATTCGTCACCGTCGGGAGGTGTGGCGTTCCGCTGCGGGGGAACAACAGTGCGACGAGGGCTTGTCGAACCAACAAGGGTCACGAAAGGAGCACCGAATGAGCTTGCTCTGGATCATCCTGATCGTCGTGCTGGTGCTTGCGCTGCTCGGCTTTTTCGGCCGCGGCCGCTTCTAATAGGCCGCACCGCCTGAAGGGATAGGCCGTCCGGCACTCGCCGGGCGGCCTTCCTTCGGCGACTCTTGGGGAGTGGACTCCCCGATCTCCGACCTGCTCGCCCGCGCCGACGGCGCCGAGACGCTGCCGAAGCTCGGCGGCATGGCCCGTCCGAACGGCGTCGTGATCGTCAGCGAGCGCTACTGGGCGTTCGCGACGACTGCGGGGGAGTTGCACGAGGGCGAGATGCCGGTCCGGCGATCGGCGGCCGCCCGGATCCCGCTCGTTCGCGGCCTGCTGCAGCTGGCCTCCTCGATGGCGCCGCTCGTCCGCGGCCGCGGCGTGGCCCGGCTGCGCGAGCGCCTCTTCCTCCTCCTCGCGCTGCTGCTCCCGTTCGCCTTCGTGACGCTGCCCGCCCGGCTCGAGCTGGCAGCCGGCGTGCTGACGACCGTCCTGATCGTCCTCTGGCTCTTCCGCGGCCGCACGCTGCGGCTGCACGGCGCCGAGCATCGCGCGATCGCGGCGGCCGAGGAAGGCTCGCTCGCGTCGACGTGGGCAGGCGTCGCGCGGCCGACCCGCTTCTCGGCCCGCTGCGGCACGAACTTCGCCGCGCTCGCGATCCCGGTCACCGCCGTCTTCGACCAGATCGCGCCGCGGTTCCTCGCCCCGTCGCTCACCGGCGTCCTCGTCGCCGTCTTCTCGATCGGCGTCACGATGGAGCTCTGGAAGGCGGTGCAGCACCCGTCCGGCCTGCTCCGAGGGTTCCTGCTCCCGGGCCTGGCGCTGCAGCGGGTGACGACGAGGGAACCGGGCCTCGCGGACACGCAGATCGCGCTTCGCGCCGTCGCGTCCGTGCTCCGTCGCGAGCTGATCTAGAGCCTGTAGGCCATCAGGATCGCGTCGACGTAGTCGGTGCCGCGGCGGTAGTGCGCCTTCCGCAGGCCCTCGCGCTCGAACCCGAACTGCTCGTACAGCCGGATCGCCGGCTCGTTCCAGGGGAAGACGTGCAGCTCGAGCTTGCTGACGCCCGCATCGCGAGCCCAGGCGGCGGCCTGCTCGAGCAGGGCGCGGCCGATGCCGAGGCGGCGGTGGCTCGACGCGACCATCAGCCCGAGGTCGGCGACATG
>JANPKC010000087.1:0-4308 GCA_031425855.1 Actinomycetes bacterium
CCCGCGACGGTCGTCCGAGTCAGATCCTGACGCCCGCGACCACGGCCACCTCGGCGACCTACTCGCTCGCGGCGGGCAGCGTCTACCGGTTCACGGTCGCCGCGCTGAACGAGGCCGGAGCCGAACGAGAGCTGTCGGAGCCCTGGACGGTCTCGCTCCGTCGGGCGGGGTCGCAGCTCACGCTCGCCGCGCGACGTGCGGGCAGGAAGGTCGTCTTTCAGTCCGTTCTGCGCGTTGCCGGCGCCGCGGCGGCGGGACGGACGCTCCTGCTCGAAGGCTTCGACGGCAAGCGCTGGACGTCGGCCGACACTGCGACCACGGATGGAGCCGGCGTGGCCGCCTGGCGCTTCACGCTCGAGCGAGGCGCCTATCGAGTCCGCGCGCGGTTCCGAGGAGACGACGAGGTGGCCGAGGCATCGAGCCGTCCGCTCGACCTCGAGATCCGCTGAGCTAGGACTCGATCCGCTCGATCGAGGCACCGAGCGCGCGCAGACGCTCGTCGATCCGCTCGTAGCCGCGGTCGATCTCGCCGATGTTGCCGATCACCGAGGTTCCCTCGGCGCAGAGCGCGGCGATGAGCATCGCCATTCCGGCGCGGATGTCCGGGCTCGTCAGGCGCTCGCCGTAGAGCTGCGCCGGGCCGGTGACGACGACGCGGTGCGGGTCGCAGAGGATGATCCGGGCGCCCATGCCGACGAGCTTGTCGACGAAGAACAGGCGGCTCTCGAACATCTTCTCGAAGATCAGGATCGTGCCCCGAGCCTGCGTTGCGGTGACAACCGCGATCGAGGTGAGGTCGGCGGGGAAGGCTGGCCACGGCCCGTCCTCGATCTTGGGGATCTGGCCGCCGAGGTCGTCCTGGATCACGAGCTCCTGGCCGGGCGGGACGCGCAGCGTCGACTCCCCCACCTCGACGTGCACCCCGAGCCGGGCGAACGCGGGCAGGATCGAGACGAGATCCTTCGGCTCGATGTCCTCGATCGTGATGTCGCTCCCCGTCGCGGCCGCGAGGCCGATGAAGCTGCCGACCTCGATGTGCTCGGGCGCGACGCGCCAGTCGCCGCCGTGGAGCTCGGTGACGCCGTGGATCCGGAGCACGTTCGACTCGATCCCCTCGATCTGGGCGCCGAGCGAGACGAGGAAGCGGCAGAGGTCCTGGACGTGCGGCTCGCAGGCGGCGTTCCCGATCACCGTCTCGCCCTCGGCGAGCACGGCCGCCATGACGACGTTCTCGGTCGCCATCACGCTGGCCTCGTCGAGGAAGATCGACTTGCCGCGCAGCTTCGGCGCGCGCATCTCGAAGCGGCCGTTGATGTCGATCTCGACGCCGAGCTCGGCAAGGCCGTGGATGTGCGGGTCGAGCCGGCGGCGGCCGATCACGTCGCCGCCGGGCGGCGGCACGATCGCGCTGCCGAGGCGTGCGAGCAGCGGGCCTGCGAGCAGGAACGAGGCGCGGATCCGGCGGCACAGCTCCTCGTCCAGCTCCGACTTGTGCACGCCGGTCGGGTCGATCCGGATCTCGTTCTCGCCCAGCCATTCGGCGTCGGCGCCGATGTCGACGAGCAGCTCGACCATCGTCTGCACGTCGCGGATCCGGGGCACGTTCGTCAGCTGCACCGGCTCGGAGGCGAGCACCGTGGCGGCGAGGATCGGCAGGGCGCCGTTCTTGTTCCCTGCCGCGCGAACGGTGCCGCTGAGCGGGCGTCCGCCCTCGATCACGAAGGCCTGCATTCCGGTGGAGAGCGTAGTCGTGCTCACGAGGCGGGGTATCGTAGACGTCCGATGGACGTGACGCGCGAGAGGGCATGGGAGACGCTGACGAGCTACACGAAGAGCGAGTCGCTGCTCCGACATGCGCTCGCCGTCGAGGCGTCGACGCGGTCGTATGCGCGCCGCTTCGGCGAGGACGAGGAGCTGTGGAGCGCCGTTGCGCTGCTGCACGACTTCGACTACGAGATTCATCCCACGCTCGACAAGCACCCCCAGGACGGCGCCGCGATCCTGCGGGACGAGGGCTATCCGGAAGAGGTGATCGAGGCGATCCTCTCGCATGCGGAGCACCTGGCGCTGCCGCGCGACACGATGCTGAAAAAGACGCTGTTCGCCTGCGACGAGCTCTCCGGCTTCGTTCACGCCTGTGGGCTCGTCCGCCCGACGGGGCTCGAGGGTCTCGAGCCGAAGTCGGTCAAGAAGAAGCTGAAGCAGCCGTCGTTCGCTGCCGGCGTCCACCGGGACGAGGTCTACGCCGGCGCGGAGCTGATCGGGCTCGAGCTGGACGAGCACATCGCGAACGTGGTCGCCGCGCTGCAGCCGATCTCGAAGGAGCTCGGCCTGCGTACCGCCGCCGACGCCGCCTAGTAACAGTCTGTTACAAGGCTGCTGTGAGCCGTTGCAGGTCGTCCTCGTTCGTCCACCAGCCGCAGGAGACGCGGACCAGGCCGGTGTTCGGGATCTCGCGGACGACGACGCCCTCTTCGGCCAGCTTCGCGACGAGCGCGGGCGGATCCTCGTGCCGGAACGCGACGAGCGTCGCGTCGCCCGGCGCGACCTCTGCGAGCGGCGCGAGCAGCTCGCGGCAGCGGGCCGCCTGCGCGGCAGCGCGGTCGAACGCCCAGTCCGGACGCACCGCGAGCGCTGCGAGCAGCCCGGCGAGGACGGCGCTCGAGAGCCAGCCGGGGTCGAAGCGCGCGGCGCCCTCGGCCGGCTCGAAGCTTCCCGACGGCTCGTACCCGGCCTGGGAGAAGTAGCTCGGGCGCGCGACACGCAGGCGCTCGGGGTCGGCCACGACGAGCGCGCCCGTCGAGTCGGGGCCGCAGAGCCACTTCTGCCCCGAGATCGTGAGGAAGTCGAGGCCGGCGGCGTCGACCGGGATCGCGCCCACCGACTGCGCCCCGTCCACGAGCACCGGCACGCCCGTCTGCTCGCGCAGCTCCCGCACCGGCAGCGCGCGGCCGCTCGTCCAGAGCACCTCCGAGAGCGCGAGCAGCTTCGTCCGCGGCGTCACCGCAGCGAGGATCGCGTCGGCGGCGGGCGGGACGACGACGACGCGCGCGCCGCTCGCGTGCAGCGGGCCGAGCAGGCCGAAGTGCTCCTCGGTCGTCGTCACGATCTCGTCCTCCGGCTGCAGGTCGAGGCCCGCGAGGACGATGTTGCAGCCGTCCGTGGTCGAGCCGGTGAGCGACACCTGGGCCGGCGGAGCCCCGACGAGGCCGCCCAGCGCGACCCGGGACTGCCTGCGCAGCTCGAGCACCCGCTCGAAGTACTCCTTGCCGAAGCGGCCGTCCGCCAGGTCGGCGTCGAGCTGTTTCTCGACAGCCGCCGCGGTCGGACGCGCGATCGGGCCGAAGGTGCCGGCGTTGAGGTAGGCGAGCCGGTCCAGCACCGGGAAGAGGGAGCGCCCCTCCTCCGGCGTCACCCGATCCTCATCTCGACGGGAGCGTGATCCGACAGCACCGCGCCATTGTGCAGGTGCCGTTCCTCCGTCCAGACCTCGAGCGGGCCGTGGTCGATTCCGGCGACGACGATGTGGTCGATGTTCGGCCCGGGCAGGTCGGGGTCGCGCAGGTTGAAGTCGCCCGCGAGCACGTGCGCCTCCCCTCCTGCAGCCGCCATCGACTCGACGAGCGCGTGTGCCCGCTTCAGCTCGGCGCGCGGCACCTCGGGCTTCCTGAACTCGTTCGAGGCGTGCACGTTCCCGACGACGAGTCCGGCCACCCGCACGGCGTGGCAGACGCGTCGCTCGCGCCCCCGCTCGCTGATCCGGACCGTTCGGTGCTCGAGCGCGGCGAGCTCCGGCGCGAGCAGGATCGCGTTCGCCTGGCCTGTGACGCCCGAGCGAAAACGACGCGGGTCGCGGCGCTGGAGCAGGCCGCCGAGCCTGCGCGGCACGAGCGTCCGCTTCGCGACCGCCGAGACGGCCGTCATCCCGCTCCACTTCTCCAGCTCCGCGAGCGACCACAACGGCAGCTCCTGTAGGCAGAGCACGTCGGGACGATCCCGCGTGGCGAGCTCGACCATCTCCGGTAGATGCACCCGCCGCCCCGGCGGCGACGTGCGGCCGTGGAAGACGTTCCAGCTGCGAACCAGCACGCGCACTAGCCTACGAGCCCGTGCGCATCGTCGTCGCCGACCCCCCCGCGTTCACGCCTCCCTACGACCACGAGCTCGCGGCGGCGCTCGCACGCGCCGGCGCCGACGTCGAGCTGGTGACGTCGCGCTTCCGGTTCGGGGCGGTCGCTGAGCCCGACGGCTACCGCCCCCGCGCGCTCTTGAACCCGCACTCGTAGCGCCACATCAAGCCGTCGCGGC
>JANPKC010000088.1:0-11265 GCA_031425855.1 Actinomycetes bacterium
GGATCCCCGCGCGCGCCTGCTGCGCGGCACGGCGAAGGAGCTCGGCTCGCCCCGCTACGAGGTGGCCGAGCAGCTGGAGCAGGCCGCGCTCGCGGCGCTGCGGAAGAAGTCGCCCGACCGGCCGCTCGAGACGAACGTCGAGTTCTGGTCGGCGGTCGTCCTCGACGTCGCCGACGTCCCGGGCGATCTCGCGCCCGCGATGTTCGCCTGCTCGCGCACGGCCGGCTGGTCGGCCCACATCCTCGAGCAGAAGAAGCTCAATCGGCTCGTCCGGCCGTCGGCACGGTACGTCGGCCCGTCCGCCCGGTCGGCCTCGTCGATCTCGTGAACCTCGCCGAGGCCGCGGCTCGCGCGGACGAGCTCGCCGCCGCCGGCGACCAGAAGACGCTCGCGACCCTGCGCCAGGAGTGGGACGAGGAGCTCGAGCACTCTGCGCGCAGCCCCGACTACCGGATCCGGGCGCAGGCCTACCGTGCGATCGCGCAGTTCCGGTTCCGCCAGAAGCTCGAGCTCGTGCGACGCGGGCTGCAGGACGAGAGCCCCGCTGCGCGCGGCTCGGCGCTGATCGCGCTCGAGGGCCTCTCGCGCGACCACCCCGGTGACGTCAATTCGATGCGCGCCCTGCTGCACGAGCTGGCGACCAACGACCCGAACCTCGCCGTGCGCCGGCTCGGGATCGTCTGCCTGAAGAACGGCTCGCCGCAGCGCGAGACGATCCTCGTCCTCAACGGGCTCGCCGACGACGACGAGCAGGACGGCGAGCTGCGTAAGACGGCCAGAGCGGTGGCGATCGCGCTCCAGAAGCGCGCGAACATGAGATGACGGCTGTCGTCGGGGTGATCATGGGCTCGCGCTCCGACTGGGAGACGATGCGCCACGCCTGCGAGACGCTCGAGGCGCTCGAGGTGCCGTTCGAGCAGCAGGTCGTCTCGGCGCACCGCACGCCCGACCTGCTCTTCGAGTACGCGGGGTCGGCGGAGGAGCGCGGCCTGCAGGTGCTGATCGCCGGCGCGGGCGGAGCGGCGCATCTCCCCGGCATGGCGGCGGCGAAGACGAACCTGCCCGTGCTCGGCGTCCCGGTCGAGTCGAAGACGCTGAAGGGGATGGACTCGCTGCTCTCGATCGTCCAGATGCCCGCGGGCGTCCCGGTCGGGACGCTCGCGATCGGGCGTGCCGGCGCGGTCAACGCCGCGCTGCTCGCCGCCGCGATCGTGGCTCGCTCGGACGCGGGCGTGCGCGAGCGGCTCGCGCGCTGGCGGGCCGAGCAGACCGAGTCGGTCCTGGCGAATCCCGATCCGGCTGCGTGATCGTCTCCGTCATCGGCGGCGGTCAGCTGGGGCGGATGCTCGGGCTGGCCGGGATCCCGCTCGGGCTCTCGTTCCGCTTCCTCGACCTCTCGCCGGACGCGCCCGCGGCCGAAGTGGGCGAGTTACTCGTGGGCGACTACGACGATCCCGCTCTGCTCGACCGGCTTGCGGACGGGGCGGCGGCGGTCACGTACGAGTTCGAGAACGTCCCGGTCGGGGCGGCGCGGCGCGTCGGCGCGATCCCGGCGGCCGCCGCTCTCGAGGCATCCCAGGATCGCCTCGTCGAGAAGCAGCTCTTCCGGCGGCTGGGGATCCCGACGCCGCGGATCGACGACGAGGTCGAGACGTTCCCGGCGATCCTGAAGACCCGCCGCCTCGGCTACGACGGAAAGGGACAGCGCCTGGTGGCAACTCGGGTTGCGGGGACTGTCCCCGGAACCGTCCTGGAGGAACGTGTCCCGTTCGACCGCGAGCTCTCGCTGCTCGCCGTCCGCGGCGCGGACGGCGACACGCGCTTCTACCCGCTCGTCGAGAACGTGCACGAGGACGGGATCCTGCGCACCTCGCGTGCGCCCGCGGTGAACGCGCCGCAGGCGGAGGCCGAGGAGTACGGGACGAAGCTGCTCGACGAGCTCGGCTACGTCGGCGTGCTCGCGCTCGAGCTCTTCGACGTCGGCGGCAGGCTGCTCGCGAACGAGTTCGCGCCGCGGGTGCACAACACGGGCCACTGGACGATCGAGGGCTCGGCGACGAGCCAGTTCGAGAACCATCTGCGCGCCATCCTCGGCCTGCCGCTCGGCTCGACCGAGAGCCGGCCCTCGACGATGGTCAACCTGATCGGGACCACGCCGGCCGCTTCGGGCGTCCTCGCCGTCCCCGGCGCCCACCTCCATCTCTACGGCAAGGAGCCGCGCCCCGGCCGCAAGCTCGGCCACGTCACCCTCGTCGACGCAACCGACGACGACGAGCGCGCGCTGGCCGACTTAGTGTTGGAACAACACTAAGTCAGTGCTCGCGGCAGACCGCGCCCGCGATGTTCCGCCCGCAGGACGGGCAGATGCGGCGGCGGCGCTTCAGCTCGAGCGCGTTCTTCTTCAAACCGGAGAACGTCATCGTCCAGCCGACCGCCATGGCGAGAGCTGCGAAGACGACGATCTGGGGGTCAAGCATCATCGGAAGACGTCCTTTTCAGAGTCGTACCCCTGCGCGCATGAGGGTGCGCTTGGAAGTACAACTCGCGACGTCTCCGATCGGATACGTGGGTGTAGAGCTCGGTGGTCGACAGGTCGGCGTGCCCGAGCATCTCCTGGACGCTGCGCAGGTCGGCGCCGCCCTCGAGCAGGTGGGTAGCGAACGAGTGGCGGAGCAGATGCGGGTGGACGCGCTGCGGCTCGAGGCCGGCCTTCTCGGCCAGCCGGCGCAGGATCAGGAACGCGCCGGCTCGGGTGAGCGGCCCGCCGCGGGCGTTCAGGAACAGCTCGGGGCGGTTGCGGCGGTCGAGGTGCGGCCGGCCCATAGCGATGTAGCGGCGCAGCGCCTCGACCGCGGGCCGGCCGAGCGGGACTATCCGCTCCTTCGATCCCTTGCCGAGCGCCCGCACGAGGCGGTCCTCCAGATCGACCGAGCGCCGGTGGAGGCCCGTCGCCTCGCTGACGCGCAGGCCGGCGCCGTACATCAGCTCGACGAGGGCGCGGTCGCGCATCGCGCGAGGCGTCGTCCCGTTGGCGGCGTCGATCAGTCGCTCTGCCTCGCCGGGGGAGAGCGTCTTCGGCAGCGCCCGGGCGCGCTTCGGCAGCTGCAGCGCCGCGGCCGGGTTGTCCTCGCGCGCGCCGAGCAGCATCTGATGCCGGAAGAAGGAGCGGAGCGCGGCGACCCTGCGGGCGACGGTGGTGGGCGCGATCCCCGCGGCGCGCATCTCGGCGAGCCAGCGCTCGAGCTCCTCGGTCGTCGTCTGACCGACGGGCCCCCGACGCCACGCCGCGAGCTGCGTCAGGTCGCGCCGGTACGCGTCGACCGTGCGCGGGGCCCGGCGGGTGGCCAGGAGCGCGAGGAAGCCGTCGAGCTCGGGGTCGGGGCGCGGCGTCACGGCGGTCCCGATTCCCCGCCGCGAGCCAGACCCCTCTATGAGCGAGGGTGGGAGGAGTCGTAGACCTTGCGTAGACGGCGTGCGTCGACATGGCTGTAGACCTGTGTCGTCGAGAGTGACGAGTGGCCGAGCAGCTCCTGGATCGTGCGCAGGTCGGCGCCGCCTTCGAGCAGGTGCGTCGCGAACGAGTGCCGCAGCCGGTGCGGGTGGGGGAGGAGGCGGCGCAGCGTGCTCGTGTCGAGCCGGCGGCCGCGCGTCGAGAGAAAGAGTGCGTCGTTCGCGCCGCGCGCCAGCTCGGGGCGGGCCTCCCGCAGGTAGCGCGCGACGACGTGGGCGGCCTCCTCGCCCAGCGGGACGACACGCTCCTTGCCGCCCTTCCCGCGCACGCGGACGAGCTCCTGCTCGAAGTCGACGTCGCCGAGGTCGAGCCCGACCGCCTCGGCGCTGCGCAGCCCGGCCGAGTAGACGAGCTCGACGAGCGCCCGATTACGCAGGCCGAGCGGCCCGTCGCCGCCGATCCCGTCGATCAACTCCTCGATCTCCTCCCGCTTCGGCGCTTCGGGCAGCCGCTGCGGCCGCTTCGGCGCCAGCGACGCGTCGGGGACGCGCGTCGGCCCGAGCGTGTAGCGGAGAAAGGAGCGGACGGCGGCGAGCTTGCGCGCGATCGTCGCCGGTGCGAGCCCGTTGCGTGCGCGTCCCAGCTCCGACGCGTACTCGACGAGGACGCGCACGTCGACGTCCTCGACTGCGAGCTTGCGCCGCGCCAGCCAGTCCTCGAAGCCGCGGAGGTCGGATGCATAGGCGCGCCGGGTCGACTCGGCGAGCGCGGGCGAGGCGAGGAAGCGGTCGATCGCCGCAACGGTCGTCATCCAGGGCGCTTTCCCTAGAGTCGGCGCATGTCCTTCGAGCTCCCGACCGGCGCCGAGGCGCGCTGGACCGGCACGCCCGGCCGCTGCGCGGTCGTCTGCGTCAACGGCGGCACCGCGGCCGAGGTGCCGGGAACCTGGAGCGCGTCCGTCGAGTGGCTCGTCGAGAGGCTCGCGCAGCGTCTCCCCGACCTGGGCTTCCTCGAGGTGCGCTACCGGATCAAGTCGTGGCGGCGGCTCGACCTCTGCGTCGAGGACGCGGCGGCCGCGATCGTCGCCGCGCGCGAGGCGGGGGCGGAGCGGCTGGCGCTGCTCGGGTTCTCGATGGGCGGCGCGGTCGCCGTCCGCAACGCCGCCGCGACCGGGGTCGAGCTCGTCGCGGGCGTCAATCCCTGGCTGCCCTCCCAGCTCGAGCTCGACTCGCTGCGCGGCCGCCGGCTCGCGATCGCCCACGGCGCCCTCGATGCCCCGCTGCCGCTGATCCCGGGCGTGAAGCCGTCGATGTCGCTCGCAGCCGCCGAGCGGGCGCGGAAGCTCGGGGTCGACGTCGAGCGAGCCGTCGTCCCTTTCGGGTTCCACGCCGTCGCGCTGCGCCGCCGCGACGGCGGCATGCTCGCGCTGCCGGGCGCCGGGCGGTACGCGGACTTCGTCGGAGACCGGCTGGAGCGCTTCTGCGCGTAGGCCTCTACCGCTGGACCATCCGCGTCGTGCGCGTGCTCGCGCGGCTGCTCTACCGGGTCGAGATCGTCGGCACGGTCCCTCCGGGGCCGGTGATCGTCGCCGCGAACCACGAGTCGCTGCTCGACCCGCCGCTCCTCGCCCTGGTCGCGCGCCAGCCGCTGCACTTCCTCGCCAAGGTGGAGCTCTGGCGCTACCCGCCGGGTGCCTGGCTGATGGACGCGCTGGGCGGGATCCCGATCCGCCGCGACCGACGCGACCTGCTCTCGGTCGGCCGGGCGGAGGAGCTGCTGCGCGCCGGCGAGAGCGTCGCGATCTTCCCGCAGGGGACGGTGCCGGGCGGCGCCTGGACGCGCGGCGCCGCCCGGCTCGCGCTGGCCACGGGCGCGCCGCTCGTTCCCGTCCGCATCGTCGGCACGAAGCAGGCGCTGTCGAAGGGCAGGATCGGCTTCCCGAGGATCCGGCTCGTCGTCTGCGAGCCGATCCCGGTCGAGCGCGCAAGGCCGACGGTCGCCGCCGCCAGGATGCTGACCGCCGAGCTCGAGCAGCGGGTCGACGCAGCCCGGTAGCACGTCCGTACGCTGTTCGCGATGCCACGAGGACGAGCGCGAGCGTTCGACTACGCCGACCCGCCGGAGCGGCCCGCCGACCCGGCCGTCCGCCGCGCGTACTTCCGCCGAATCGTCGCCCTCTTCCGCCCGTACCGGCTTCGGCTCGCGGGCGTCCTCGGGCTGATCCTCTTCTCGTCCGTCCTCGGCTCGATCCCCGCGCTCCTGATCAAGGAGGTCTTCGACGTCGCGCTCCCCGAGCGGGACCTCGGCCTCCTCAACCTGCTCGTCGCCGCGATGGTCGCGATCGCCGTCGTGACCGGCGCGCTCGGCGTGATCCAGACGCTGCTCTCGAACCAGGTCGGCCAGCGGGTGATGCACGACCTGCGCACGTCCGTCTACAAGCACCTGCAGCGGCTCTCGCTCGCGTTCTTCACCCGGACGCGGACGGGGGAGGTGCAGTCACGCCTGGCGAACGACATCGGCGGCGTCCAGGAGGTCGTCACCTCGACCGCGACCTCGATCGTCTCGAACGCGTCGACCGTGCTCGCGACGCTGATCGCGATGTTCTATCTCGACTGGCGGCTGAGCCTGTTCGCGCTCGCGCTGCTGCCGCTGTTCGTCTGGATGACGAAGCGCGTCGGCGACCAGCGCCGCAAGGTGGCGAAGGTGCGGCAGGAGTCGATGGCCGACATCTCGAGCCAGGTGCAGGAGTCGCTCTCGGTCTCCGGGATCCTGCTCGGCAAGACGATGGGGCGGACCGAGGAGCTTGCTCGCCGCTTCGAGGCCGAGTCGGGGCGCCTGGCCGACCTCGAAGTGCGGAGCCGGATGACGGGCCGCTGGATGATGGCGTCGATCCAGACGTCGTTCGCGGTGATGCCGGCGCTCGTCTACCTCTTCGCGGGGCACTTCGCCGGCTCGGTCTCGCTCGGCACGGTGATCGCGTTCACCACGCTCCAGGCCAGGTTGTTCTTCCCGATCGGCTCGCTGCTCGGCGTCGGGCTCGAGGTGCAGACGTCGCTCGCGCTCTTCGACCGGGTCTTCGAGTACCTCGACCACGAGGTGGACATCGAGGAGGGGACACGCGCGCTCGACACCCCACGCGGCGACGTCGCCTTCGAGGGCGTCTCCTTCCGCTACGAGGACGGCCCCTGGACGCTCGACGGCGTCTCCTTCGAGGCTCCGCGCGGGACGAAGACGGCCCTCGTCGGCGAGACGGGCTCCGGCAAGACGACCGCGGGCTACCTCGTCGCGCGCCTGTACGACGTCACCCGAGGCACCGTCTCGATCGACGGGATCGACGTGCGCGAGCTGACGTTCGAGTCGCTCGCGAACGCGGTCGGCGTCGTCAGCCAGGAGACCTATCTCTTCCACGCAACCGTGCGCGACAATCTCCGCTTCGCCCGTGCGGACGCCACGGACGAGGAGGTCGAGGACGCGGCGCGCGCTGCCCAGATCCACGGCCTCATCTCCGGCCTCCCGGACGGATACGACACGGTCGTCGGCGAGCGCGGCTATCGCTTCTCGGGCGGCGAGCGCCAGCGGATCGCGATCGCCCGGACGATCCTGCGCAACCCGCCGATCCTCGTCCTCGACGAGGCGACGTCCGCGCTCGACACGCAGACCGAGCGGGCGGTGCAGGAAGCGCTCGAGCGGCTCGCCGAGGGGCGGACGACGATCGCGATCGCGCACCGGCTCTCGACCGTTCGCGACGCCGACCAGATCGTCGTGCTCGACCACGGCCGTGTCGCCGAGATCGGCACGCACGAGGAGCTGCTGTCCGCCGGCGGCCGCTACGCCGCGCTCGTCTCCCGCGACACCGAGGAGGTTCTCCAGTGAGCTGCACGCATCTCGACACGATCCACGACGTCACCCCGAGCGCCGAGGGCTGCGAGGACTGCCTGAAGACAGGCGACCGCTGGCTCCACCTCCGCCTCTGCCTCGAGTGCGGCCACGTCGGCTGCTGCGACAGCTCGCCGAACCGGCACGCGACGAAGCACTTCCACGCCACCTCGCACCCGCTGGTGCAGTCGTTCGAGCCGGGCGAGGACTGGATCTGGTGCTACGTCGACGAGGTCGCCGTCGAGCCTGCCTGAAGCTGCGCCACCAGCAGCGCGGGCGGGAGACCGTGGACGACGTTGCCGTTGCGGCCGGCCATCGTCTCCGAGGCGAGCATCGCGTTCAGGATCGACTCCTCGACCGCGTCGATCACGGCCTCGTAGAGAGCGTCGATCCGGCCGTCGCCCAGCATGCGCAGCGCCAGCTCCGGCTCGTCCGCGACGAGGCCGCGGTTGCCCGTCGCGAAGCAGAGTGCGAAGTCGCCGCTCGAGCGCTCGCCCATCCCGCCGGTGCGTGCGATCCCGGAGCCGGCACGGCGCGCGAGACGCTCGCACTGGCCGGGGAGGAGCGGCGCGTCCGTTGCGATCAGGACGATGATCGAGCCTGCGCCTTCGCCCGCCCCGCTCGCCGGCAGCGGGACGGCTTCGGCATCGATCCGCTCGCCGACGGCGATCCCGTTCACGCGCAGCCGCGCCCGGCGGCCGTGGTTCGCCTGGACGAGGACGCCGAGCGTCCAGCCGTCCTCGACCACGCGGGAGGCCGTGCCGATCCCGCCCTTGAAGCCGTGGCAGACCATCCCGGTGCCGCCGCCGACCGAGCCCTCCTGGACGGCGCCGTCCGCCGCCGCGAGCGCCGAGGTCACGTGCTCCGGCCGGACGTGGAAGCCGTTGATGTCGTTGAGGAAGCCGTCCCAGGTCTCGCCGACGACGGGCAGGCTCCAGTCCCATTCACCCGGCCCGGCGGCCGCGACCAGCGTGTCGCGGACGACGCCGACCGAATGCGTGTTGGTCAGCCCGATCGGGGTCGTGAGCGTTCCCGAGTCGCGAATCCACTCGAGCCCTGTCAGCTCGCCGTTGCCGTTGATCGTGTGCGAGGCGGCGAAGAGCGGCTCCGGCGGCGGCACGACCACGGTGACGCCGGTACGCACGTTCTCGCCCTCGACCAGGGTCGTGTGGCCGACCGTGACGCCGGCCACGTCCGTGATCGCGTTTGCCGGCCCGGTGGGGAGGCTGCCGATCTCGATTCCGAGGTCGCGGGCGCGAGGCATCGCCCGACGATAGCTCGCCGACGTCACTAAGATGCCCCGCGGCATGGCGACCACGGAGTCACGCACCGGCCTGGCGGTCCACGGGATCGAGGCCACGGGAACCGTCCACTGGAACCCGTCGACGTCACAGCTCTACATCGCCGCCCTGGCGCGCGGCGAGGGCCGGATCGCCGAGGGTGGGCCGCTCGCGGTCGACACCGGCAAGCACACGGGCCGCTCGCCGAAGGACAAGTTCGTCGTCCGGGAGCCGGGCTCGGAGGAGCGGATCTGGTGGGGCGACGTCAACGCCGAGATCTCGGAGGAGCACTTCGAGGGGCTGCGCGAGAAGGTGACCGCGCACATCGGCAGCGGCGACGACCTCTACGTCGTCGACGCCTTCGCCGGCGCCGACCCGAAGCAGCGGATCGCCGTCCGCGTCGTCACGAACTACCCCTACCACGCGCTCTTCGCGCGGACGATGTTCATCGACCCGACCGAGGAGGAGCTGCGCGGCTTCGAGCCGCAGGCGCTCGTCCTGCACGCGCCGGGTCTCGAGTCCGAGCCCGAGGCGGACGGCACGCGCACCGGCACCTTCGTCGTCCTGCACCCCTCGCGCCAGGAGGTGCTGATCGGCGGCACGTTCTACGCGGGCGAGATCAAGAAGTCGATCTTCACGCTGATGAACGACCGCCTGCCGCTCGAGGGCGTCTTCCCGATGCACTGCTCCGCGAACGTCGGCGCGGACGGCGACGTGGCGATCTTCTTCGGCCTCTCCGGCACCGGCAAGACGACGCTCTCCGCCGATCCCGAGCGCTCTCTGATCGGCGACGACGAGCACGGCTGGGGCGACGACGGCGTCTTCAACTTCGAGGGCGGCTGCTACGCGAAGGTGATCAACCTCTCGCCCGAGGCCGAGCCCGAGATCTACAAGACGACCCGCACCTACGGGACGATCCTCGAGAACGTCGTCCTCGACGAGCGCGGCGTCGTCGACCTCGACGACGGCACGAAGACCGAGAACACGCGCGCCGCCTACAAGCTCGAGCAGATCGCGAACGCGCTCCCGGCGAAGCGCGCCGGGCACCCGCAGTCCGTGATCTTCCTCACCGCCGACGCGTTCGGGATCCTGCCGCCGATCGCGCGCCTGACCCGCGACCAGGCGATGTACTGGTTCCTCTCCGGCTTCACCGCCAAGCTCGCCGGCACCGAGATCGGCGTCAAGGAGCCGCAGCCGACCTTCTCCGCCTGCTTCGGCGCGCCGTTCCTGCCCCAGCATCCCGTGGTCTACGCGCGCCTGCTGGCGAAGCGGCTCGACGAGCACGGGGCCAAGGTGTGGCTCGTGAACACGGGCTGGACGGGCGGCATGTACGGCGAGGGCGAGCGGATGCCGATCAAGGCGACGCGCGCACTCCTCCGTGCCGCAATCGCGGGCGAGCTCGCGGGCGTCGAGTACCGGACCGACCCCGTCTTCGGCTTCGAGGTGCCGGTCTCCGTGCCGGGCGTCGAGTCGAGCCTGCTGCAGCCGCGCCTCACCTGGGCCGATCCCGAGGCCTACGACGCGAAGGCCCGCGAGTTGGCCGGCATGTTCAAGTCGAACTTCTCCAAGTTCACCGCCGACGACAACATCGTCGCCGGCGGGCCGCGCTAGCCCGCCGGGCCCCCGCCTTCAGCGCCAGTCGACGGCCGCGAGCTCGACCGGCTCCTCGAAGCCCTTCAGCACCTCCGCCCGGCGCTCCTTCAGCCGGAAGCGCGAGCCGCCGTCCAGGCTGTCCACGCTGACGAGGATCTCGCCGGCTCCCGCGAGTGCGCCGACGCGGGCGGCCATGTGCACTCCCTGGCCCGCGTAGTCGTCGTTGGCGCGGTGGAAGGCGCCGCCGGAGTGAACGCCGATGCGAACGTCGGGGGCGAACGGCTCGTGCGCGTCGAGCGTGCGCTGGATCTCCGTCGCTGCCCCGAGCGCCGCGCCGATGGACAGGAACGCCGCGAAGTAGCCGTCACCGGTGTGCTTGATCACGTCGCCGCCTGCGTCCTCGATCAGCTGTCGGAGCCGGCGATCGTGCCACTCGAGGAGCCTGCGCCACTTGTCCTCGCCCAGCGCCTCGACGAGCCGCGTCGAGTCGACGATGTCGGTGAACATGAACGTGCGCTGCGTCCGCGCCTCTCCGAGCAGTTCCGCCGCGCGCTGGAGGTCGAGCACCGCACCCAGTTGCTCGAACCCCCGTCGGGCGGCCATCAGCTCGTCGCGGGCCGCCTCCTCGTCACCGTCGCTCCTGTAGGCGAGCCCCAGGAGCAGGCGCGCATGCGCGGTCTCGTACGGCGCGCCGACCCTCGTCCAGGTGTCGCGCGCCGCGCGCAGCGACGCGGCTGCGCCTGACCAGTCCCGCTCGGCGAGCTGGATCTTGCCGCGCGCAAGCCGGACGGCCCCTTCGTGCGCCGGGGTGCGCTGGCGGTCGACCTGGTACGCATCCGTGATCTGCTCGAGCTCGTCGGCCGCGTCCCGCGCCAGCTTGATCTCCCCGGCGGCGAGCGCGATCTCGACCTGCGCGGGCAGGCGACGGGCACGGCTCAGGGGATCGAGCTCGTCTCGCTCCAGCTCGCGGCGGATCGACCGCGCGGCCGCCTCGACCTTCCCTTGCGCCAGCCGCAGCAGCGCGAGGCCGGGTTCCGGCTCCCGCCCGAAGTCGCGGGCCATCGC
>JANPKC010000089.1:0-3040 GCA_031425855.1 Actinomycetes bacterium
TCGAGCAGATCCTGGCGCTCCCGGACGGGACCAGGTTCACGGTCAACGCACCGATCGTGCGCGACCGCAAGGGCGAATTCCGCGACGTGCTCGAGGAGCTGCGCGCGGACGGCTTCACCCGGGTCAAGGTCGACGGCGAGACGCGGCTGCTCGAGGAGGAGATCGTCCTCGACAAGAAGTTCAAGCACGAGATCGAGGTGGTCGTCGACCGGCTCGTGCTCAAGCCCGACCTGCGCCAGCGGCTGACCCAGTCGGTCGAGACGGCGGCCGCGCTCGCCGACGGGCTGGTGGCCGTCGACGTGGTCGACGGAGAGCCGATGCTCTTCAGCGAGAAGTTCGCGTGCCCCGAGCACGGCGTCTCGCTGCCCGAGCTGCAGCCGCGCATCTTCTCCTTCAACTCGCCGCACGGTGCCTGTCCACGCTGCACCGGCCTCGGCTCGCAGCTCGAGATCGACCCCGACCTGATCGTCCCGGACACGTCCGTCACGATCGGCGACGGCGCCCTCGTGCCGTGGTCGGTGGGCAACGGCGGCTTCTACGACTCGATCGTGCAGGCGATCTGCGACCGCTACGAGATCGACCCCGACACGGCCTGGCGCGACCTCACCGACGAGCAGCAGAACCTCTTCCTGCACGGGACCAAGGGCGACAAGCTGTACGTCCAGTACCGCAACCGGATGGGGCGGCGGCGCTCGTACACGATGGCCTTCGAGGGGATCGTCTCCTCGCTCGAGCGGCGCTACAAGGAGACCGACTCGGCGCAGCAGCGCGAGCGGATCGAGGAGTACATGAGCTTCCGGCCCTGCGGCACCTGCGGCGGCGCCCGGCTCAAGCCGGAGGTGCTCGCCGTCACCGTCGGCGCGAAGTCGATCCACGACTTCACGCGGATGTCGGTCACGCGCTCGCTCGCCTTCCTCGACGAGCTCGGCCTGACGCCCACCGAGGAGCTGATCGGCCACCGGATCGTCAAGGAGATCCGGGAGCGGCTGACCTTCCTCGACAACGTCGGCGTCGGCTACCTCCAGCTCGACCGCGCCGCGAAGACGCTCTCCGGCGGCGAGGCGCAGCGGCTCCGGCTCGCGACCCAGATCGGCTCGCAGCTCGTCGGCGTCCTCTACATCCTCGACGAGCCGTCGATCGGGCTGCACCAGCGGGACAACGACAAGCTGATCGGGACGCTCCAGCGGCTGAAGGCGCTCGGCAACACCGTCCTCGTCGTCGAGCACGACGAGCAGATGATGCGGACGGCGGACCACCTCGTCGACATGGGCCCGGGTGCCGGCGAGCACGGCGGCTACGTCGTCGCCGAGGGCACCGCGAAGGACGTGATGCGCAACAAGGCGTCGGTGACCGGGCAGTTCCTCTCCGGAGCGCGGACGATCGCGATCCCGCCCAGGCGCGAGGACGACTACGGGCACTTCACCGTGCGCGGGGCGGCGATGCACAACCTGAAGGGAATCGACGTCGAGTTCCCGGTCGGCAAGTTCGTCACGGTGACGGGCGTCTCCGGCTCCGGCAAGTCGACGCTCGTGAACGAGATCGTCTTCAAGGCGTGCGCGAACCGGGTCAACCGGATGCGCGTGAAGCCGGGCGCGCACGACGACGTCGAGGGGATCGAGGTCTTCGACAAGGTGATCGACATCGACCAGAAGCCGATCGGCCGCACGCCGCGCTCGAACCCGGCCACCTACATCGACCTCTTCGCGCACATCCGCGAGCTCTACTCGCTCACGCCCGAGTCGAAGGTGCGTGGCTACAAGCCGGGACGCTTCTCGTTCAACGTCCGCGGCGGCCGCTGCGAGACGTGCAAGGGCGACGGCACGATCAAGATCGAGATGCACTTCCTCCCGGACGTCTACGTCCAGTGCGAGACGTGCCACGGGCACCGGTACAACAAGGAGACGCTCGAGGTGCGCTTCAAGGGCAAGTCGATCGCGGACGTGCTCGAGATGTCGGTCGAGGAGGCGCTGACCTTCTTCGCGAAGATCCCGAAGCTGCGCCGCCGCCTGCAGACCCTGCACGACGTCGGGCTCGACTACATCAAGCTCGGCCAGCCGGCGACGACCCTCTCCGGGGGCGAGGCGCAGCGCGTGAAGCTCGCAGCCGAGCTGTGCAAGGTGGCGACGGGACGGACGCTCTACATCCTCGACGAGCCCACCACCGGTCTCCACTTCGCCGACATCGAGAAGCTGCTCGAGGTGCTGCAGCGGCTGGTCGACGCGGGCAACACCGTGCTCGTGATCGAGCACAACCTCGACGTGATCAAGCAGGCCGACTGGGTGGTCGACCTCGGCCCGGAGGGCGGCGAGGCCGGGGGCGAGCTGATCGCGGCCGGGACGCCCGAGCAGGTCGCCGAGACGGAGGGCTCGTTCACCGGCCAGTTCCTCCGCGAAGTCCTCGCGCCACGCGGCGAGCCCGTCGCGGCGTGACGCTCGTCGAGCTCGCGCCCGGCCTGCGCCGCTGGACCGCGTGGCACGACGATTGGGAGGAGGACGTCGGGTCGATCGCGGTCGACACCGGCGATGGCCTCGTCCTGATCGACCCGATCGAGCCGCCGGCCGAGGTCGCTCGGCCCGCGCACGTTCTCTTCACCGTCTACTGGCACGGCCGCGGCTCGCGCAGGCTCGCGGGGCGAGCCTGGGCATCCGCGCGGTCGGCGCAGCTGCTGCGCAACCGCGGCGTCGTGGTGACCGACGTCGCCGCCCCCGGCGCCGATCTGCCCGGCGGCATCCGTGCGTTCCAGACGGCGCGCGCGGCCGAGGTCGCCTACTGGCTGCCGGAGCACCGTGCCGTCGTCGTCGGCGACGTCCTCCTCGGGGCCGGTGCGAAGCCGCGCGCCACCGACGAGCCGCTCCGCCTCTGCCCCGAGCGCTGGCTCGGCAAGTCGACGCATGCAGACCTGCGCGAGTCGCTGCGCCCGCTGCTCGAGCTCGACGCCGAGCGCGTGCTCGTCTCGCACGGAGCGCCCGTGCTGGGCACGGGGGCGCGCGAAACCGGTGACCGAAACCATGTAGTCGGTGGCTTTCTCGCGGCTCCAGCC
>JANPKC010000090.1:0-11737 GCA_031425855.1 Actinomycetes bacterium
CCGCGCGCTCCGCTACGCCGAGAGCGCCGGCCCGCTCGCGACGCTCGTCGCGCCGCCCTACGACGTCATCACCGAGGAGCAGCGCGAGGAGCTGCGCGCGCGCAGCCCGCACAACGTCGTCCGGCTGACGCTGCCGGAGTCGGAGGAGCAGGCCGCCCGCGACCTCGACGACTGGCGAGAGCAGGGCATCCTCGTCGAGGAGCCGCCGTCCGTCTGGGCGCTCGAGCAGGACTACGTCGGCCCGGACGGGGTCGCGCGGACGCGCTTCGGGATCGTCGCGTCGCTGAAGGTCGAGCCGTACGAGACGGGGACGGTGCTGCCGCACGAGCGCACCCATGCCGGCCCGAAGGAGGGGCGCCTGCGGCTGCTGCGCGCCACCCGCGTCCAGCTCGAGCCGATCTTCCTCCTCTACGACGGGGCCGCCCCGGCCGAGCGCCCGGCCCGGGCTCCCGACCTCGAGGTCGAGGGCGCAAAGCTCTGGAGGCTCGACGATCCCTCGCTCGTGCGGGCCTTCGACGACAAGCAACTCCTGATCGCCGACGGGCATCACCGCTACGAGACGGCGGTCGCATTCGCTCAGGAAGAGGGGACGCCGTCGAGCGCCCAGATGCTCGTCGTGCTCGTCTCGACCGAGGATCCGGGCCTCGAGATCTTCCCCACGCACCGGCTCTTCGCAGCGCCGCGGCACCTGGAGGGCTGCAACGGCTCGACACCGGCGGTCACCGAGGTGACGCAGTCCGGGCGCCGCAGCGTCGCCGTCCCCGACGGGATGCTCGACGTGCAGCTCGTCGACACGCTCGGCCACGACGGGATCTCGTACACGGCCGACGCCGCCGAGGCCGAGCGGCGCGTCCGCGAAGGCGAGGCGGCGGTCGCCTACCTCCTGCAGCCGACCCGGATCGAGGACGTGTTCGCGTACGCACGCCGCGGCGAGGTGCTGCCGCAGAAGACGACCTACTTCTTCCCCAAGCTGATCTCCGGCCTGCTCTTCCACCCCCTGTGAACCTGCGTCCGTGAAGCCGTGGCTCGACACCTGCCGCGACGCGGTCGGCGACATCAAGGCCGTCCTGCGGGAGCTGCCGACCCGGGTCGAGCGGGAGCCCGTCCTCCAGACCGGCGAGGGCGGGGACGACACGACCGCGATCGACGCCGCCGCCGAGACGGCCGTCGTGCACCGGCTCGAGCAGCTCGACGAGCACTTCACGCTCGTCTCGGAGGAGCTCGGCGAGCGCGTCTTCGGCTCGGGGGCGCCGTGGCGTGTCGTCGTCGACCCGATCGACGGGTCGCTGAACGCGAAGCGCGACATCCCGTTCTTCTCGCTCTCGCTCGCGGTCGCCGACGGGCCGACGATGGGCGACGTCGTCTTCGGTTACGTCTACGACTTCGGCTCCGGCGAGGAGTGGACGGCGGAACGGGGCAAGGGCGCCTTCCTGAATGGCGCCCGGCTCGGCGCCCTCAAGCCGAAGGACGAGATCGAGATCCTCTCCTTCGAGGCGACGACGACGGCCGAGGTCGCGGAGCGGGCGGCGCAGATGGTCGGGAGCGCGCACCGGCTGCGGATCATGGGCTCGCTCGCCCTGTCGCTCTGCCACCTCGCGGCGGGCCGCGTCGACGCCGTCTGCTCGCTCAAGCCGGCCCGCTCCGTCGACATCGCGGCGGGCCAGCTGCTCGTCCGCGAGTGCGGGCTCGCGATCGACCTCTTCGAGGACCCGCCGTTCGACGCCGCGCCGCTCGACCTGGTCGGCCGTTCCCGTGTGGTCGCGGCCGGAACGGCCGAGCTGTGCGGGACGCTCGAGCGCGCGCTGATCTCCTGACCTCCCGACGGCGCGCAGGGGCGGCGGCTCCGAGTCCGAACTCGGAAGGTGGCCACGACTAGACTTCGACGGACCCGCGCCACCGCCCCTCCCTGCACGGTGGACGAATCAGCACACCCCGCACCCGACGACGCCGCCGCGACGATTCTCGTCTGCGACGACGACCCGAGCCTTCGGGAGCTCGTTCGCGCCGTGCTCGGCCCCCGCTACCGCTTCGTCGAGGCGGCGGACGGCCTCGAGGCGCTCGCGCTCGCGCGTGAGGAACGGCCTGACCTGATCGTGCTCGACGTCATGCTCCCCGGCCTGAGCGGGATCGAGGTGCTGGAGGCGCTGCGCACCGACGAGCAGTTGAAGGCGATCCGCGTCGTCGTCATCACCGCCTGGAGCCACGCCGAGATCGACGCGCAGGTCGCCGGCGCCGACCGGTTCGTGTCGAAGCCCTTCGATCCCGACGACCTCAGCACCGCGGTCGAGGAGTTGCTCGGCGTAGGCTCGACGGAGCCGACGGGAGCGGAGGGGCAGGCTTTGCCGGGCCCGGAGCGGGAGAGACCGTGACGCTTGCACGCCGGATGTGGCTGGCCAGCGCGGCGCTGGCGCTGCTCGTCGGCGCCGCCTTCACGGCGCTCATCCTCGCCGTCTCGGCCCAGCGCGAAGCGAGCGACCGGGAGGCGCGCTCGAAGGACGTCACGGCCGCATCGCTCCAGCTGGAGAAGCTCGTCACCGACGCCGAGCTGAGCTTCCTCAGCTACACCGTCACCGGTGTCGACCGCTCGCTCGAGACCTACCGAAGCGCCCGCAGGAACCTGCCCGACCGACTGAGCGCCCTGAATGCGCTCGTCGTCACCGACCCTGCGCAGCGCCGGCGCGCACAGGCGCTGCAGGCGCAGATCCGGGAGTACGTCGAGTTCTTCATCGCTCCGCTGATCACGATCCTGCGCGACGAGCCGGGCATCGGCGAGGACGACAGCTCGCTCGCGCAGAGCGGCAAGTCGCAGACCGACGAGATCCGGCGGCTGTTCGTCGTCTTCCGCGCCGCCGAGAACGAGCTCGCCGCCGACGCCGCCCGCGACGCCGACGAGCGGACGGATCTCGCCGTCCTCGTCGGCGCGGTCGCCGTCGGCGCGTCCATGGCCCTGATCGCGCTCTTCGGGATCGTGCTCGCCCGCTCGATCGGCCGCCCGGTCCGAGCGGTTGCGGATGGCGCCGGGCGGCTCGCAGGCGGCGAGCTCTCGCTCCGGCTGCCCGAGGAGGGCCCCGGCGAGGTCGGCGAGCTGACCCGCGCATTCAACGAGATGGCCGAGCGGCTCGAGGTCAACCACGCCGAGCTCGAGCAGCAGAACGAGGAGCTCCGCGAGAGCGAGCGGATGAAGACCGAGCTCGTCAGCATCGTCTCGCACGAGCTCCGGACGCCGCTCGCGAGCGTGCTCGGCTTCACGGCTCTGCTCTTGAAGCGGGAGTTCGACCCGCCCACCCGCCGGCACTACCTCGGCATCGTCGACGCGCAGGCACGGCGCCTGGCCGCACTGCTCGAGGACTTCCTCGACGTGCAGCGGATCGAGCACGAGGGCGTCGATCTCGCGACCGAGAAGGTCGACCTCGCGCGCCTGCTGGGCGAGCAGGTTCAGCTCTACGCGGCCCAGAGCCCGAAGCACCGGCTCGCAGTCGAGCTCGAGCAGGAGCCGCTGACCGTCCGCGGCGACCCCGGCCGGCTCGCACAGGTCGTCGGCAACCTGCTCTCGAACGCGATCAAGTACTCGCCTGACGGCGGGACGGTGCAGCTCGTCGCCGGGCGCAGCGGCAGCGGCGTCCGGATCGCGGTCCGCGACGAGGGGCTCGGGATCCCCGAGGATCAGCAGAGCCGCATCTTCACGAAGTTCTTCCGCGGCGACGCCGGGGCCACCGGCATCACCGGCACCGGCCTCGGCCTCGCGGTCTCTCGCGAGATCGTCGAGGCGCACGGCGGCAAGATCGGCTTCGACAGCGACCCCGGCGAGGGCAGCACGTTCTGGCTCGAGCTGCCGGGGACGAACGGAGAGCCCAGGACATCCACCACGAAGGAGGGGGAATGAACAGAAAGGTCGGCTGGATGCTGACGGGCGCGATCGTCGGCATTCTCGCCGTCGGCCCGTGGCAGAGCCGCTCGGAGGCGGGAACGGGACCGGCGACGATCAGGATCACCGATCGCGAGCTGGCGGTGACGCGGATCGACGTCGGCGCACGCGGCACCTCGCCTGGCGACACCGAGATCGTCCGCACCCGTCTGCTGCAGCGGGGGACGGGGAGCACGCTCGGCCGCGGCGAGCTCGTCTGCACGTTCGTGGACAGCGTGCGGTCGCGACTCTGCCGCGGCACGTACATCCTCCCGAAAGGGAAGCTCGTCGTCGGCGGCTCGATCCTCTACCGGCAGTTCTACGACCTCGCGGTGCTCGGCGGCACCGGCCTCTACGACAACGCCAGGGGCACGCTGACCGTCACCCGCACGCATCGCAAGCCCGTGCGCGACCTCGTCGTCTTCAGGCTCGTCGGCTAGGGGCCGCCGCTACGCTCACGAGATGACGGTGGACCGCGACGACGTCCTGCGCGCGCTCGAGCGCGTGATCGATCCCGAGCTGCGCAAGCCCGTGACCGAGCTCGACATGGTCCGGGACGTCGTCATCGAGGGCGCCGACGTCTCGGTCACGATCGCGCTCACGGTCGCAGGCTGTCCGCTCCGCAACTCCTTCCAGGATCAGGTGGCGGAGCACGTCGGCGGTCTCGCGGGCGTGCGGCGCGTCGAGCTGAAGTTCGACGTGATGAGCGCGGACGAGAAGGCGGCACTCACGACCAAGCTCCGCGGCGGCCGGCCCGAGAAGTCGATCTCGCTCGACCCGGCGACGCGCGTGATCGCGATCGCGAGCGGCAAGGGCGGCGTCGGCAAGTCGTCGCTGACCGTGAACCTCGCGGCGGCGCTCGACGGCCTCGGCCAGCAGGTCGGCGTGATCGACGCCGACGTCTACGGTCATTCGATCCCGCACATGCTCGGCGTGCACCAGCGCCCGATCGTGGTCGACAAGATGATCGTCCCGCCCGTGCGCGGCAACCTGAAGCTGATCTCGATCGGCAACTTCCTCGACGAGAACGCGCCGGTGATGTGGCGCGGGCCGATGCTGCACCGGGCGCTCGAGCAGTTCCTCTCCGACGTCCACTGGGGGGAGCTGGACACGGTCGTGATCGACATGCCGCCCGGCACCGGCGACATGGCGATCTCGCTCGGCCAGCTGCTGCCCCGGGCTGAGGTGCTCGTGGTGACGACGCCGCAGCCGCTCGCCCAGGACGTGGCGGCGCGCGCGGCGATGATGGCGCAGAAGACGGGCCAGAAGCTGCTCGGCGTGGTCGAGAACATGACCGGCGACGCGTTCGGCGAGGGCGGCGGCGGGAGGCTCGCCGCCGAGCTCGGCGTGCCGCTGCTCGGCACGATCCCGCTCGACCGCGCGCTGCGCGAGGCGGGGGATGCCGGCGTCCCCGTCGTCGAGGCCGACCCCGACGCGGAGTCGTCCCGCGCGATCGTCGCGCTCGCGGAGACGGTCGCCGCGACGCGCCAGGCCGCGATCCGCAGGCCACTGACGCTCCTGTCCTAGAACGAAAGAGGGCGCCGCGATGGGCGCCCTCTTGCCGTCTCTCTCCAGGGAGACTTCCTAGCGCTTGCGCACCTTCGTCAGCACCCACGCGCCGGCGGCCTGGCTGCAGGCCATCTCGACCTGGTCGCCCGCCTTGACGCGCTCGACGTCGTCGGCCTCCTTGACGGTGCAGGTCTGCGAGGCAGAGCCGTCCTTCGGCTTGACCGTGATCGAGGTCGCGCTGACCGCCTCGACCTGACCGCGGACGAAGAGGTGGACGCTCGGCTTCGGCGTGTGCTCGGACCGGCAGTGCAGGCCCTTCGCGATCACGGCGGCGTTCGCGCCCGTGCCGGTGCCGATCGCGCCGTCGGTCAGGCCGCCCGTCTTCGAGAACGAGCCGGAGAGGCTGCCGAAGAGGATGCCGTCACCGCGCCCGGCGCGCCCGCGCACCCAGGCGTCGAGCTTGCCGTCGGTGTTGACGCCGGAGATGCTCGCGTGCGTGCGGTCGTCGGCGGCGCTGATCTTCAGCTTGCCGTCGATCCAGCCGAGCTTCTTCGTCGTGTTGTAGACGCTCTTGAGGTGGAGCACCACGGCGCCGTTGAGGTCGGCGGTCGTGCTCGTGGCCGTGCCCGACCAGCGGCCGGTCGTGACCTCGAAGGTCTGGCCGTCGCAGGTGTAGGCGCGGGTCTGGACGTTCGACGGCGTCGTCGCCGAGAGCGTGGCGCTGGCGGCCGCGACGTCCGAGGCCTTCAGGTGCGCAACCGCGGCGCCGGTCGCCACGAGGGCGCCGAGCGCGGCTGTGATCAGAACGAGTCGCTTCATGCTGTGTCGTCTCCTTCTCGGGGTCTCACTCATCAAGACGCTGGCACTCTGGGCTTTCCGGCGAAGGACGCGGTAAGGAATCCGTGAGGATTTCGTGAGGGAGCGCCACCCGTACACTCGAATCGTGCACGCAGCGGCCTTCTTCGACCTCGACCGGACGCTCCTGCGGCGCTCCAGTGCGCTCGCGCTCGCCGGCGCGTTCCGCGAGCACGGGGTGATCGGCCGCGGGCAGCTCGCGAAGGCGGCTGCGTGGCAGCTCCTCTTCGCCGCGCGCGGCGCGGGCGCCGAGACCGTGCGCAAGGCGGCCGAGGACGGGCTGATGATCCTGAAGGGCTTCGCCGTCGACGATCTCCGACGCCTCGTCGCGGAGGCGATGGAGCCGGTGCTGAAGCCGCTCGTCTACCAGGAGCCGCTGGCGCTCGCCCGGCGCCACCAGGAGCGCGGCGAGCAGGTCTACATCGTCTCGGCGACGCTGCAGGAGATCGTCGAGGAGCTCGCGACCGAGCTCGGCTTCGACGGCGCGATCGGCTCGACGTGCGAGATCGTCGACGGCATCTACACAGGCCGCTCGCTCCGGCCGGCGCACGGAGAAGGCAAGGCGAACGCTATTCGCGAGCTCGCCGCCGAGCACGGCTACGACCTTTCCGCGTCGACCGCGTACTCCGACAGCCACACCGACCTTCCCTTTCTGGAAGCGGTCGGCAACCCGGTCGTCGTCAACCCCGACCGCGAGCTGCGCCGGATCGCGGAGGAGCGCGGCTGGCCGGTCGTCCAGTTCGACGAGCTCGCGCACCCGGTGGCTCGGCGGCTCAGCCCGGCGCTGCTCGGGATCCCGCTCGTCCTCGGCGCGGGCGCGGCCGTGTGGGCGGCCAGGCGGCGTGCAGCCTGACGAGCGGATCGCGGCGCTCGGCTTCTCCGCGGCCGACACCGCCACCCTCACCGCCCATTTCCTCGACGCGGAAGCGCGCGGGAAGCTCGGCCACGGCCTTTCCCGGATCGACTGGCTCGAGACGCTCCCCGGCCTGCAGCCGAACGCAACCCCGCGGCAGCTGCACGCCGAGCCGGGCTACGAGCGCTGGGACGGCAACGGGGCGCTCGGCTACCTGACGCTCGCTGCCGTCGTCGACGGTCAGCTCGCCGACCCGCCGGCCCACGCCCGGGTCGTGGTCGCTTCGAGCTGCTTCCCGACCGGGATGCTCGGCTGGTACGTCCGCCGCCTCGCCGAGGGCGGGCTCGTCGCTGCGCTGACCGCGACCTCGCCCGCCCGCCTCCCGCATCCGGACGGGGGCACGCCGCTCGTGGGGACGAACCCGCTCGCGATCGCGATCCCGAGCTCGGACGGCAAGCCCGTCGTCGCGGACGTCTCGATGGGGGCCGTCACCTACGGCGACGTGCTGCGCGGAGCGGCCGCGCCCGAAGAGCTCGTCCCGTTCGGCGGCGAGCAGTCGCACAAGGCCTTCGCGCTCGCGCTCGGGCTGGAGCTGCTCGTCTCCGCGCTGGCCGGCGAGGGGTACGGCGCGGTGCTCGTCGTCGCGCGGCCCGAGGCCGATCCCGTGCCCGCCCTGCGCGCCCGCGCCGAGGGGCTACGACTCCCCGGCGGCCCGTAGCGGGGCCAGGTCGTCGTCCTCGTCGGCCCAGCGCTTCAGCTCCGGGTCGCCTGCGAGCGCACGGTCGAGGAACCCACGCGCCTCGTCGAGGCTGCCCGCGCGGGCGAGGATGCAGGCGCGGTGATAGAGGAGCGGCGGGTGATCCGGCTTCTGCGCGAGACCCGCGTCGAGCTCGGCGAGCGCGCCCTCGAAGTCTCCCGAGTCGGCCTTCGGGTACGCGGCGAAGAAGTACTCCCACGCCGAGACCTCGTGCTGCCCCGGCTTGCCGCCGAGCGCGAGCACCGTCGTCCCCGGCTCCTCGGCTCGCGCATAGCGCTTGACGGCCGGGTCGCGGAGGAAGACGGCCGAGCCGGCGGGCACCTCGTGCTCCTCGCCGTCGAGGACGAACGTCGCCCGCCCTGAGACGACGACGTAGAGCTCCTCGTGGCCGAGCCGCTCCTCCGAGTGCTCCTCGACCACGTCCTGGCCGACCTCCGTGGCCGTGTAGGCGTTGATCCCGAACGCGGTGATCCCGAGGTGCTTCCGCAACGGCGTCCACCGGAGCGATCCGGGCCCTGGAAGGGAGTCCACGCCCGTCAGGCTGACCACCTCGTATCCGCTCAACGTCTCCTCCTCAGCTCGGCAAGCACGACAGGATCGATCTCGGCGTCGCCGTCGATGCGCTCCTCGAGGTTCGCGACGCCCGCCCAGTCCTCGAGGCGCTCGTAGCCGAGCCGGGCGAGATGCCCGTCCAGCTCGGCCCGCAGCTCGTCGTCCACCGCGAGCCACTCCGACCGCGGAGTCTCGCCGAACAACTGCTGGTGGAGCCCGTAGAGGCGGCGCAGCTCTTCGATCGGCGTCTCGTGGTCGTCGACCCGCAGGTCGACCAGCGAGTCCGAGAGGCCGGCGTACCCGCCGTCGCGCTGTACGACGACCAACGCCGCCGACTGCTGCCCGCGCCGGTCGCCCCCGGCGGCCTGGGCAGCTGCGAGCGCCTCGATCAGACGGGCCGCGAGCGGGCCGTCGGCCGACTCGAAGCTCTCCGCGAGCGCGTCGACGGTGTCGCCGGAGACGAGGAGGTTCCCCTGCGCGGCATAGCCCGCTCCCGTGCGGCCGCCGGCCCAGTCGAGGCAGGCGGAGCCGGTGTAGGTCGCCCCCCGCCCGGCGGCGTCGACGACGCCGAGCTGGCGCTGGTCGCGGCCGTCGTCCGCGTCGGTGAGTCGGGTGACGACCTCCTCGGCGGCGAGCCCCTGCCGCAGCAGCGCGAGCCCGTCCGGCCCGTAGCGCGGGTTTGCGTAGGACTGTGTCGCGACCGCGCCTGCGCCGGGCTCGGCCCACGGCACGACCGAGCCGACCGCGAGGAACCTCGACTGCGTCGCCACGCCCCACTGCCCGCGCTCGACGTCGCAGGCCACGATCGAGTACGTGGAGACCGGTCTAGCCATACGTCAGTTCGGTCAGGTCGAGCGCGAGCAGCTCCTCGGTGGGAACGAGGACGCTCGCCACCTCGGGTCGCGCGAGCGCGGCCTTCACCGCCTCGGGCGTCGCCGCCCGCACCACGACCGGGATCCCCTGCGCGTGCGCCTCGCGGAGCCGCGTCGGGTCGGCGACGTCGTCGAGCACGATCGCGCCCTCCAGATCGAGCGATCCTTCGAGCGCCAGCTCCGGCACGCGGCGGCCGCTGGCGCCGAACCAGCGCTCCCTCACAGCTCGACCGGCTCCCCGGGCGCCGGCGAGAGGATCTCGACACCGGACGCGAGCTCGCGCAGCTCGTCGGGCGTTCCCGCCAGGATCGGGAAGGTGCCGTAGTGGCAGGGGACGCAGCGCTCGACCCCGAGCAGCTCGAGCGCGACGGCGGCCTCGCGCGGGCCCATCGTGTAATGGCCGCCGATCGGCAGCACCGCGAGATCCGGCTCGTAGATCCTGGCGATCAGCGCCATGTCGCCGAAGACG
This sequence comes from Actinomycetes bacterium, assembly GCA_031425855.1. Classification (GTDB taxonomy): domain Bacteria; phylum Actinomycetota; class Thermoleophilia; order Gaiellales; family Gaiellaceae; genus Gaiellasilicea. The sequence goes on from JANPKC010000090.1 coordinate 9,772, forward strand.
TTCGTGTCGCCCGCGAAGTAGAGCGTGAAGCCGTCCTCGAGCTCGACCACGAGCCCGCACGGCTCGCCCGCGTACGTGCCGTCGTTCGTGCTGGAGGAGTGCTGGGCGTGCGTCAGCGTGACCGCGATCCCGTCGAGCTCGACCGTGCCGCCCTTGTTGGGATCGAGGACCGACTCGACGCCCTGTCCCCGCAGCCAGTCGGCGAGCTCGACCGGGGCGACGACCGTGCAGCCGAACTTCCCGGCCAGCGCGATCGTGTCGCCGTAATGGTCGCCGTGCCCGTGCGTGATCAGGATCGCGTCGACCCGCTCCGGCTCGACCTCGGATTCGGGGCACTTCGGGTTCCCGTTCAGGAAGGGGTCGACGTAGATGCGCTTGCCGCTCGCGGCATCGATTCGGAAGGCCGAATGCCCGAGCCAGGTGAGTGTGTTCGCCATGTCGAGAGCCTAGAGGACCGTCCGGTCCCGGGTCGAACATCGACGCATGACAACGCGCCTCGCCTCCGTCTCTCTCGTTCTCGGCGCCGCTCTCGCGGACGCAGCGGGCCAGCACTCGCTCGCGTACTACGCCCTGGTCGCGGCAGTCCCGGTCGTCGCGCTCGCCGCGCTCTCCGGGCTCGGCGACGTCCTCGACGGCTCGGCCGCTGCGACGCACGACCGCGGCATCGCGCTGCTGTCGGCGTTCGCACTTCCCTTCGTGCTCCTTGGCACCGCGGTGCGGGCACCTCTCGTCGTGGACGGTCCGCCGCCGGCGATCGGCGTCACGGCCGTCGTCGCGGCGCTCGCGATCTTCGCCGTGCAGGCGCTCGTCGCCGCGACAGCCGTCGCACCCCGTGAGCGGATCCGCACCGCGTTCCGCGCCTCAGAGCGCGGCTAGAACGGCAGCGACGCGGCTGCGTCGCGCGCGAGGTCGATCAGCGGCTGGACGAAGAAGAACGAGCCGATCGTGACGCCGACGGAGAGGAAGACCGCGGTCTGGAGCAGTGGGTCGAGCGGCGGCGAGCCGCCCGCCACGGCCGGACGGAGCTCCGCCGCCGGGCGCAGGTAGATCGCCCGGATCACGCCGAGGTAGTAGTAGAGCGAGATCGCCGTCGCGATCACGCCGGCGACGATCAGCCACCACCAGCCCGCCTCGTACGCGGCCGAGAAGACGTAGAACTTGCCGATCAGGCCCCCGGTGAGCGGCATGCCCATGAACCCGAGCATGAAGACCCACAGCGCCGCGCCGAGGAAGGGACGCTCCCAGCCGAGCCCGCCGAGGTTGTCGAGCGTGACGGGCGCCTGCAGCTCCCGCTCGCGCGCCGCGACGACCGCGAACGCGCCGATCGACATCGCGCCGTACGGGATCAGGTAGTAGAGGAGCGCGCGGGCACCGAGCTCGTTGTTCGCGGCGACCGCGATCAGCATGAAGCCCGCGTGCGAGACGGACGAGTAGGCGAGCAGGCGCTTGACGTCGCGCTGGACGAGCGCGGCGAGGTTGCCGACCGCGAGGGAGACGACGGCGATCGCCGCGATCGCGACCGTCCAGAGGTGCTCCTGGTCGGGGAAGGCGACGACGAGCAGTCGAAGCGTCAGCACGAACGCCGCCACCTTCGTCGCGGCCGACATGAACGCGGTCACGGACGTGGGCGCCCCCTGGTACACGTCCGGCGTCCACATGTGGAACGGCGCGGCCGACGCCTTGAAGCCGAGGCCGGCGATCAGCATCGCGAGGCCCGCCAGGAGCAGGGCGTCGTCGTCGACGTTCGCGGCCGCGATCTCCGAGAAGCCGAGCGCCCCGGTCGCGCCGTAGACGAGCGCGCAGCCGAAGAGGAGGATCGAGGAGCCGAAGGCGCCGACGATCAGGTACTTCAGCCCCGACTCCAGCGACGCCGCGCGGTGGGTGTCCATCGCGCAGAGGACGTAGAGCGCGATCGAGAACCACTCGAGCCCGAGGAAGAGGGTCATCAGGTTCGAGGCGGTGACGA
>JANPKC010000091.1:0-1804 GCA_031425855.1 Actinomycetes bacterium
CGAGCTCGAAACGGGCCCGCTTCTTCGAGAGGATCAGCCGGCCTTCGGCGTCCTCCTTCGTGAGCACGAGCGCATCGATCTCCTCGCCGACGGAGACCTCGTCGGCCGGGTTGACCGAGCGGCGGATCGAGAGCTCGGCGACAGGGATGACGCCTTCCGACTTGTACCCGATGTCCACGAGCACCTCGTCCTTGTCGACGCGGACGACCGTGCCGTGCACGACCTCGCCCTCGTTGATCGTCGGGAAGGTCGACTCGTAGTCGGGGATCAGGTCGCCGTCGGGCCCGGTTACCCAGACCCCTTCTTCGGCTTCGATCGGCTTTTCCATCGTGTCGTTGGCCATGCGAGACGCGGAGTATAGCCCGAAGTCCGCAGCGCTTCGGAACGGCAAGTAACAGTCTGTTACTTGGCTAGCTCTTGGCCTCGTTCCAGTCGTCGCCGTGGCCGACGTCGACCGCGAGAGGCGGGTCGAGCGGGTACGCGCCGCACATCTCCTGGCGGACGAGCTCCTTGACCGCGGTCGTCTCCGTCTCGGGCGCCTCGAGCAGCAATTCGTCGTGCACCTGGAGCACGAGGCGCGCGCCCCTCCCCTCCTCGCGCAGGCGGTCGTGGATCCGGATCATCGCCACCTTGATCACGTCGGCGGCGGTGCCCTGCATGACCGAGTTGACGGCGAGCCGCTCGCCGAGCGCCCGTGTTTGCCTGTTGCGGACGCGGATCTCCGGGATCGGGCGGCGCCGGCCGAGCAGCGTCGTCACGTAGCCGTCGCGCTCGGCCTGCTCGATCGTGCGCTGGATGAAGTCCTGCACGTGCGGGAAGCGGGCGAGGTAGGTGTCGATGTACTCCTGCGCCTGCTCGCGCGGGATCTCGAGGTTCTCCGAGAGCCCGAACGCGGAGATCCCGTAGATGATCCCGAAGTTGACCATCTTGGCGACGTTGCGTTCGTCCTTGGTCAGCTCCGCCGGGTCCTTGCCGAGCACCTCCGCCGCGGTCGCCGCGTGGATGTCCTCGTTCCGGGCGAACGCCTCGCGCAGGCGCGGCTCGCCGGAGACGTGCGCGAGGATCCGCAGCTCGACCTGGCTGTAGTCGGCGGAGATCAGGCGGTAGCCCTGCTCGGCGACGAACGCGGAGCGGATCTCGCGGCCGAGCCCGGTGCGGATCGGGATCGCCTGCAGGTTCGGGTTCGTGGTCGAGAGGCGGCCGGTCGATGCCGCTGCCTGGTTGAACGTCGTGTGCAGGCGGCCGTCGGCCTCGGAGAGCAGCAGCGGCAACGGGCCGAGGTAGGTGTTGATCAGCTTCGAAAGCTCGCGCCACTCCTCGAGCACGCCGACGATCTCGTGCTCGCCGCGGATCGAGCGGAGCACGCGCGTGTCGGTCGAGTAGCCGGTCTTGCCCTTGCGCCCGGGCGCCAGGCCGAGCACCTCGAAGAGGATCCGGGCGACCTGCTGGGTCGAGCCGAGCATGAACTCCTCGCCGGCGAGCTCGTACGCCTTCGACTCCAGCTCCTCGACCCTGTCGGCGAGGCGGGCGGTGATCTCGCCCATCCGGTAGGTGTCGATCCTGATCCCCGCGTCCTCCATCGCCGCGAGCACGGCGGTGAGCGGCAGCTCGATCTCGTCGTAGAGGCGCTCGGAGCCGCGCTCGGCGACGCGCTCGCGCATCGGCCCGGCGAGGCGGCGCGCCGCCTCGGCACGGGTGATCGGCGCGGCGGTCTCCTCCTCGGTCGCCGGCTCGGGGATCACCTCGAGCCCGTACTCGCGCTGCAGGTCGTCGATCGCGTACTCCGAGCGGCCGGGCTCGATCA
>JANPKC010000092.1:0-4394 GCA_031425855.1 Actinomycetes bacterium
CCCTGGCCGATGTCCTCGAAGTAGGCGCGCATCAGCATCAGCCCGGTCAGCTCGCCCTGCGAGCCCGCGGCCGGCTGCAGCGAGCAGGCGTCGAGCCCCGCCACCTCTTTCAGGATCTCCTGCAGCCGCCACATCAGCTCGAGCGCGCCCTGCGCCCCGTCCTCCTCCTGGTGCGGGTGGAGGTCCTTGAAGCCGGGCAGCATCACGACCCGCTCGTTCACGCGCGGGTTGTGCTTCATCGTGCAGCTGCCGAGCGGGTAGAAGCCCGTGTCGATCCCGAAGTTGCGGGTCGAGAGCTCGGTGAAGTGGCGGACGAGCTCCGGCTCGGCCAGCTCCGGGAGGCGCGGCGGCTCGGCACGGCGCAGGCCGTCCGGCACGTCGGCCGCGGGGAGGTCGTACCGGGGCAGCGTCGACGCGCGCCGGCCGGGCTTCGACTTCTCGTAGATCAGCTCCATCAGGCCCGAACCTCGTGCAGCGCCTGAGCGAGGCGGTCGATGTCGGCGGGGCTGCGCTTCTCGGTGACCGCGACCAGGAGAACGTCGTCCATGCCCTCGTAGTCGCGCCCGATCGCATACCCCGGGTGGATGCCGCGCTTCCTCACCTCGGCGATCACGTCGCGCGCCGGCCGCTTGAGCCGCACGGCGAACTCCTTGAACGTCGGCCGGTCCGGGAACGCGAGCGGCAGGCCGAGCTGCTCCTTGGCGTAGGCGCCGAGGCTCATGCACGTCTCGCCGACCTCGCGCAGCCCTTGCGGCCCCAGCCAGGAGAGGTGGACGAGCCCGGCGAGCGCGAGCAGCGTCTGGTTCGTGGTCATGTTCGACGTCGCCTTTTCGCGGCGGATGTGCTGCTCGCGCGTCTGCAGCGTCAGCACATAGCCGCGCTCGCCGGTGAGGTCGGTCGTCTCGCCGATGATCCGGCCCGGCAGCCGCCGCGTGTACTCGGCCTTCGAGGCGAGGAAGCCGTAGTGCGGGCCGGCGTAGGACTGGTAGTTGCCCGCGCTCTGCCCCTCGCCGATCGCGAGGTCGGCGCCGTAGTTCCCGGGCGCCTCGAGGACGCCGAGCGAGATCGGGTCGACGTGCGCGATCGCCAGCGCGCCCGCGTCCTTCGCGGCCGCAGCCAGCTCGGGCGCGTTCTCGAGGATCCCGAAGACGTTCGGCTGCTGGAAGATCACGGCCGCCGCGTCCTCCGCCGCTTCCCTCACCGCGGCCGGGTCGGTCAGGCCGCCTTCGTGCGGCACCTCGACGACCTCGAGCCCGAAGCCGACGGCGTAGGTCTTCACGACCTGCCGCACCTGCGGGTTCACCGTCTCCGCGAGGACGACCTTGGCGCGGCCGGTCACGTGCTTGGCGACGAGGCAGGCGTCGGCGGCGACCGTCGTCCCGTCGTAGCCGGACGCGTTCGAAACGTCCATCGCCGTCAGCTCGCAGATCGCCGTCTGGTACTCGAAGATCGCCTGCAGGATGCCCTGGCTCATCTCGGGCTGGTAGGGCGTGTACGCGGTCAGGAACTCGCCGCGCTGGAGCACCGCGTCGACGATCGCGGGGACGTAGTGGTCGTAGATCCCGGCGCCGAGGAAGGAGAGCTCCCGCGTCGTGTCGACGTTCTTCGCGGCGAGCTCCTCGAGGTGCCGGACGAGCTCCGGCTCCGAGAGCGCGGGCTCGAGGTCGAGCTCGCCCTGGAAGCGGACCGCGGCCGGGATGTCGCGGAACAACTCCTCGACCGACGAGACCCCGATCGCCGCCAGCATCTCCTCGCGGTCGGCGTCTGTTGTCGACAGCTGGGCCACTACTGCTCGGCCAGGAACTGCTTGTAGGTCTCGACGTCGAGGAGGCTCTCGACCTCGGTGGGGTCGCTGAGCCGGATGCGCACGAGCCAGCCGTCGCCGTACGGGTCCTCGTTCACGGTCTCGGGCGCGTCGACGACCTTCTGGTTCACCTCGAGGATCTCTCCGGAGAGCGGCGCGATCACGTCCGACACGGCCTTGACCGACTCGACCTCGCCGTAGGACGCGTCCTTCGCCGTCGTGCCGCCGTCGGCGGGCGCCTCGAAGTGGACGAGCTCGCCGAGCGCGTCCTGCGCGAACCACGTCACTCCGAGCGTCGCCTCGTCGCCGTCGATTCGCGCCCAGTCGTGTTCGCGGTGGTACTTGAGCCCCTCGGGATACTCCTCGGCTGCGGCCAAGCTACGACTCCTCTCGCTTGTAGATCGGTTTCGGGACGACGGTCGCGCGGCGGTCCTTGCCGCGGACGTCGATCGTCAGCTCGTGACCCGGGCCTGCGGACGCGGCAGGCACGTAGCCCATGCCGATCCCCTTGTCGAGCATCGGCGAATGCGTGCCGGAGGTGACCCGGCCGCCGCCGGCGATGGGCATGCCGTTCCGCGGCACGGCCTTCTCCTCCATCACGAACGCGACGAGCTTCTGCTCCGGGCCCGACTCCTTGATCCGGCGCAGCTCGGCGACGCCGCTGAACTCTTTCGCGAGCGCGCACGTCCAGCCGAGCCCGGCCGAGATCGCGTCGGTGTCGGGCGTGATGTCGTTGCCGTGCAGCGGGTAGCAGACCTCGAGCCGAAGCGTGTCGCGCGCGCCGAGACCCGCGGGCGTCACGCCCCGGGCGACGATCGCGTCCCAGAGCCGTTCGGCCTCCTCGGCCGGGCACATCAGCTCGACGCCCTGCTCGCCGGTGTAGCCGGTGCGGTTGACCATCACCTCGACGCCGTCGAGCTCGCCCATCGCGTGCGTGAACGGCTTCGCCTCGGGCAGGCCGAGCCGCTCCAGCGACCGCGGCCCCTGCACGGCGAGCAGCGCGTACTCGTCGGAGGCGTCGCGGATCTCGGAGCCGCGGATCTCGCGTTCCTTCATCCAGGCGTATGCGGCGTCGCGGTTGCCAGCGTTGACGACGACGAGGTAGTGGTGCGCGTCGATCCGGTAGGCGATCAGGTCGTCGACGATCCCTCCGCGCTCGTTCGTCAGGAGGGTGTACTGCGCCTCGCCGTCGCCGATCCTGTCGAGGTCGTTGGAGAGCAGCGACTGGAGCAGCTCGTGCGCGGTCGGGCCCTCGACGTGGAACTGGCCCATGTGCGAGACGTCGAAGACCCCCGCGTCGGTGCGCACCGCCTTGTGCTCCGGGATCACTCCCACGTACTGGACGGGCATCTCCCAGCCGGCGAAGGGGACCAGCCGCGCTCCGGCGGCGACGTGGCGGCCGTGGAGCGGGGTCTGCAGGAGCGTCTGCACGCGCCGGACTCTACCGCCCGGAGGAAGCACGAGGCCCCGGCGAACCGGGGCCTCGGACCGGGTCTCCTAGACCGACCGGGCAGTCGGCCAAGAGGGCATGCGCGCACCATTCCGCGCAGGACGAAACCCAAACCTCGCGGAGGCGGATCAGCTGTCGCGCAGGAAGGACGGGATCTCGAGATCCACGTCGGAGCGCTCGGCGGGCGGCTGCTCGCCGCTGCCGCTCACCGCGGCCGCGGGCTGAGCGGCCTCGACCCGCCGCCGGCGGCGCTGGGCACCGAAGCCGGTCGCGATCACGGTCACCCGCACCTCGTCGCCGAGCGAGTCGTCGATCACGGCGCCGAAGATCACGTTCGCGTTCTGGTCGGCCGCGCCGGTGACGACCTCGGCGGCCTCGTTGACCTCGAAGAGGCCGAGCTCCGTGCCGCCGGTGACGTTGAGGAGGATGCCGGTCGCGCCGTCCACCGACTGCTCGAGGAGCGGCGACGAGACGGCAGTGCGCGCGGCCTCGGCGGCGCGGTTCTCGCCGGACGCGGTGCCGATCCCCATCAGCGCCGAGCCGGCGTCGCGCATGATCGTGCGCACGTCGGCGAAGTCGAGGTTGACGATGCCCGGGACGGTGATCAGGTCGGTGATGCCCTGGACGCCCTGCCGGAGGATGTCGTCCGCGATCCGGAAGGCCTCGGTGACCGGCGTCTTCTTCTCGACCACCTGCAGCAGCCGGTCGTTCTCGATCACGATCAGCGTGTCGACGCGGTCGCGGAGGTTCTGGATCCCGATCTCGGCCTGGTCGGCGCGGCGGCGTCCCTCGAACGCGAACGGCTTCGTGACGACGCCCACGGTGAGCGCCTCGAGCTCGCGGCCGAGCTCGGCGACGATCGGCGCGGCGCCGGTTCCCGTCCCGCCGCCCTCGCCGGCGGTGACGAAGATCATGTCGGCGCCCTTCAGCGCCTCCTTCAGCTCGTCGCGGCTCTCCTGCGCAGCGGCCTGGCCCACGTTCGGGTCGGCGCCTGCACCGAGGCCGCGCGTGGCCTGCGAGCCGACGTGGATCTTCACGTCCGCGTCGGCCATCAGCAGCGCCTGCGCGTCCGTGTTGACGGCGATGAACTCGACGCCGCCGAGGCCCGCGTCGACCATCCGGTTGACGGCATTGGTGCCG
>JANPKC010000093.1:0-2787 GCA_031425855.1 Actinomycetes bacterium
TCGTGGTCGACGACGACGAGACGCAGCGCGACGCGATCGTCGAGCTCGTCGGCGGCGACGGGGACATCGAGATCGTGGCCGTCGGCTCCTCCGAGGAGGCGCTCGCCGTGCTCGACTCGCAGCCGGAGTTCGACTGCATGGTGCTCGACCTGAAGCTGCCGAAGATGACCGGCTTCGACCTGCTCGAGAAGGTGAAGACGACCGAGCGCTCGCGGTCGCTCCCGGTGATCGTCCACACGGGCAAGGAGCTGACGCGGCGCGAGGAGACGAAGCTGAAGCGCTACGCGGAGACGATCGTCGTCAAGGACGCCCGCTCGCCCGAGCGGCTACTCGACGAGACGTCGCTGTTCCTGCACCGAGTCGAGTCGAAGCTCCCGGACTCGAAGCGGAAGATGCTCGAGCAGCTGCACAACGCCGACGCCGTCTTCCTCGGCAAGAAGGTGCTGATCGTCGACGACGACGTCCGTAACGTCTTCGCGCTCACGAGCGCGCTCGAGGCGAACGGGATGGAGGTGCTCTTCGCCGAGAACGGACGCGAGGGGATCGAGGCGCTGCGCCGCGACGGCGGCGTCGACCTCGTCCTGATGGACGTGATGATGCCGGAGATGGACGGCTACGAGACCACGCAGGCGATCCGCCAGCTACCGGAGTTCGAGAAGCTGCCGATCATCGCGCTCACGGCCAAGGCGATGAAGGGCGACCGCGAGCGCTCGATCGCGGCAGGCGCGTCCGACTACATCACCAAGCCGGTCGACACGGACCAGCTGCTCTCACTGATGCGGGTGTGGCTCTACCAGTAGAGAGAGGGGAGGAGCTCGAGCTCGAGCGGATCGAGATCGAGCTCCTCCTCGAGGGGATCCACCGCCGCTACGGCTTCGACTTCCGCCAGTACGCGCCGGCGTCGCTGCGGCGGCGCGTGCGCAGGCGGATGGACGGCGAGAAGGTCGAGACGATCTCGGCGCTACAGAACCTGCTCCTGCACGACCCGGCGGTGATGGAGCGCCTGCTGCTCGACCTCTCCGTCAACGTCACCGCGATGTTCCGCGACCCGACGTTCTTCCTCTCCTTCCGCGAGAACGTCGTGCCGATGCTGCGGACGTACCCGTTCGCGCGGCTCTGGGTGGCGGGCTGCTCGACCGGCGAGGAGGTCTACTCGCTGGCGATCCTGCTGGCCGAGGAGGGTCTCGCCGAGCGCGTCCGGATCTACGCGACGGACATCAACGAGACCGTGATCGAGCGGGCGCGGCTCGGCGTCTTCCCGCTCGACAAGATGCAGGAGTACACGCAGAACTACATCCGCGCCGGCGGCACGCGCTCGTTCTCCGAGTACTACGTCGCCCGCTACGACGGCGCCCGCTTCGCACGGGAGATCGTGGACGGCGTCGTCTTCGCCCAGCACAACCTCGTCTCCGACGCGACCTTCAACGAGTTCCACGTCATCACCTGCCGCAACGTCATGATCTACTTTGCGCAGCCGCTGCAGCAGCGCGTGCACGGGCTCTTCTACGACAGCCTGGCGATGTTCGGCGTCCTGGCGCTGGGGCAGAAGGAGACGATCCGCTTCTCTCCGCACGAGAGCTCGTTCGAGGAGCTCGATGCCGAGGAGCGGCTCTACAAGAAGGTCCGATGAACTACGAGGTGATCGCGATCGGCGCATCCTGGGGAGGGTTGCTGGCGGTGGGAACGTTGCTCGACGGGATTCCGACGGAGCTCGACCAGGCGATCGTCGTCGCGCAGCACCGCTCGCCCGAGTCCGGCCGCGGCGTGCTCGAATCGCTCCTCCAGCGCCACATCGGCCGGCCCGTCTCGGAGCCGGGCGACAAGGAGCCGATCGAGCCGCGCCGCGTCTATGTCGCGCCCGCCGACTACCACCTGCTCGTCGACGACGGCCACTTCGCGCTCTCGGTCGACGCCCGCGTCCAGTTCGCACGCCCTTCGATCGACGTCCTCTTCGAGTCCGTCGCCGAGGCGTACCGCGACCGTGCGATCGGAGTCGTGCTGACCGGCGCGAACGAGGACGGCGCGGCCGGGCTGGCCGCGATCAAGCGCAACGGCGGCGTCTCGATCGTCCAGGACCCGCAGACCGCCGAGCGGCGGACGATGCCCGACGCCGCGATCGCCGGCTCGATCGCCGACGCCGTGCTCCCGCTGGAGCAGATCGCGCCGTTCCTGTACGGGCTGTGCAGCCCGTGACGGACAGGGCCAAGCTCCTGCTCGTCGACGACCGGCCCGAGAACCTGCTCGCGCTCGAGGCGATCCTCGAGCCACTCGACACCGACCTCGTCCGGGCGTCGTCGGGCGAGGAGGCGCTGCGGCGGCTGCTGACCGAGGAGTTCGCAGCGATCCTGCTCGACGTCCAGATGCCGGGCATGGACGGCTTCCAGACAGCGGAGCTGATCAAGCGGCGCGAGCGCACGAAGCACGTCCCGATCCTCTTCCTGACCGCGATCTCGAAGGACGCGGAGCACGTCTTCCGCGGCTACAGCGCGGGCGCCGTCGACTACCTGATGAAGCCGTTCGATCCCCTGATCCTGCGCGCCAAGGTCGCCGTCTTCATCGAGCTCTGGCAGAAGACCGTCGAGATCCGCAGGCGCGACGCGCTGCTCGCGGAGCAGGAGCTGGCGGCCGTCGAGCGCGCGAACGAGGAGCGCTACCGGTTCCTCGGCGACTCGATCCCGCAGCAGGTGTGGACGGCGCTGCCCGACGGGGCGCTCGACTTCGTCAACCAGCGCGTGCTCGAGTACTTCGGTCGCACCTTCGACGAGCTGATCGGCTGGGGCTGGAGCG
>JANPKC010000094.1:0-2907 GCA_031425855.1 Actinomycetes bacterium
GCGTCGCGCTCGCGCCGGAGCTTGAACTGCTCCTTGCGGAGCCGCGCGACGTCGCGCCCGGCCCGCGACCACGTCGAGATCGACTCGACGGCGACACCCGCCTCGTCGCGGACGCGGTCGGCGGTGCTGACGCCGATGCGCGCGATCGAGGTGTCCGGCCAGCGCCGCGCGCCGGCCAGGAAGGCGGGCAGCAGGCAGGCGGCGACGACGATCGCGACAACGCCGGCGACGAGAAATCCGGTTGCGATCAGGACGACGCCGAGCAGGAACAGGGCCGCCGCGGCGGAGAAGACGAAGACGGGCGTCCCGAGGCCGAAGTAGCGCGGCTCCGCGTGCTGGACGTCGATCGGCACGTCACGCTCGACCGCCGCCGGCGCATCGGTGCGCCGGCCACACGAGGGGCAGAACGTCGCGTCCGCGGGCAGGGCGCCGCCACAGTGGGAGCACATGTCCACGCCCCGTTCTCTCTCGGCGCCCTCTTGCCTAAACCTCTCTCATCCTGCTCTCATCGGGCGGGGGAGAATGAGGCGATGCGCATCCTCGTCGTCGAGGACGAGCCGAAGCTGGCCGGCCTGCTGGAACGCGGCCTCGTCGAGGAGGGGCACTCGGCCGACGTCGCGCGCACGGGCGAGGACGCGCTCTGGATGGCGGGTGCGGTCGAGTACGACGCGATCGTGCTCGACCTGATGCTGCCCGGCGTGAACGGGATCGAGGTCTGTCGGCGGCTACGCGAGAGCTCGGTGTGGTCGCCGGTGTTGATGCTGACGGCTCGGGACGCGGTCGAGGATCGCGTCGCCGGCCTCGACGCGGGCGCCGACGACTACCTGCCGAAGCCGTTCTCGTTCGCGGAGCTGCTCGCGCGGCTGCGCTCGCTGGCCCGGCGCGGCGCGCCCGAGCGCCCGGCCGTGCTCGAGGCGGGCGGGCTGCGACTCGACCCCTCGACGCGGCAGGTGTGGCGGGGCGAGAGCGAGATCGAGCTCTCCGCCAAGGAGTTCGCGCTCCTGGAGACGTTCATGCGCCGGCCGGGGCAGGTGCTCTCGCGCTACCAGCTGCTCGAGCACGCGTGGGACATCGCGTACGAGAACAGGTCGAACGTGGTCGACGTCTACGTCCGCTACCTGCGCGAGAAGGTCGATCGGCCGTTCGGCGTCGAGTCGCTCGAGACGGTGCGGGGCACCGGTTACCGGCTGAGGGCCGGCGACGCGTGACCCGCTGGCCGCTGCGGCTACGGCTGGCCGTCGTCTTCGCAGCGGCGAGCGCGGCCGTGCTCGCCGCGGTCGGCGCTGTCCTCTACTTCAGCGTCAAGGACGTGCTCGACGAGCAGATCACCGAGCCGCCGGCAAACCTCCAGGACGCGCTCGGCGACCGCGACGAGGTGCTCGCCTCGCTGCTCGGGCTGCTGCTCGTCCTCGGCCCGCTGGCGCTCTTGCTGGCCGCGTTCGCCGGCTACCGGCTGGCGGGGGCGGCGCTGCGGCCGGTCGAGGAGATGCGGCGCGAGGCGGCAGAGATCTCGTCGGACACGTCCGCTCGGCGGCTGCCCGTACCCGAGGCGCGCGACGAGGTTCGCCGCCTCGGCGAGACGCTGAACGAGATGCTCGAGCGGCTCGACGAGGGACTGCTCCGCGAGCGCCGCTTCGTCGCCGACGCGGGCCACGAGCTGCGGACCCCGCTGTCGCTGCTGCGAACCGAGCTCGAGCTGGCGCTGCGCCACCCGCGCTCGCCGGAGGAGCTCGAGGCCGCGATCCGCTCGGCGACCGAGGAGGTCGAGCGGCTGATCAGGCTCGCCGAGGCCCTGCTCGTGCTCGACCGCGCCGGGGACGCAGCGTTGCGGCCGCGCCGGATCGACGCGCGCGATCTGCTCGACACGGTGGCACGCCGCTTCGCCGCCCGCGCGGCCGAGGAGGGTCGTGCGATCGAGGTCGACGGCGACGGCAGCTTCGAGGGCGACCGCGACCGGCTCGAGCAGGCGCTCGGCAGCCTTGTCGACAATGCGCTCGCTCACGGCGAGGGAGCGGTGCGCCTGACGGCCGGACGGGACGGCGAGGAGATGAGGCTGCGCGTCGCCGACGAGGGCGCCGGCTTCGAGGAGGACTTCCTCCCCCGCGCCTTCGAGCGCTTCAGCCGCGCCGACGACGCGCGAACGGGCGGCGGCGCCGGCCTCGGTCTCGCGATCGTCGACGCCGTCGCACGAGCGCACGGCGGCCGCGCGTCCGCGGCGAGGGCGACCGTCACGCTCGTCCTCCCGGCTCATCGCGATCTCATCGACGAGCCCTAGCCTCGCCCGCATGAACAGACTCCTCCTCCTCGTGCTCGTTGCGCTCGCCGCCGGCTGCGGCGCGGACGAGAAGACCGCGCTGCCGCAGGGCAGCGATCCGGTCGAGATCGACCCGTCGCGCTTCGGCGCCGAGATCGACCACCCGTTCTGGCCGATGACCCCGGGATCGAAGTGGGTCTATCGGGAGGGCGAGCAGCGCGTCGAGGTGACGGTGACCGACCGCACGCGGACCGTGATGGGCGTCGAGACGCGCGTCGTCCACGACCTCGTGACCGAGAACGGCGTGCCCGTGGAGGACACGTTCGACTGGTATGCGCAGGACGACGAGGGCAGCCTCTGGTACTTCGGCGAGGACACGACCGAGTTCGAGGACGGCAAGCCCGCCGGGCATGCGGGCGCGTGGGAGGCGGGCGTCGACGGAGCGCTTCCGGGGATCATCCTTCCCGCCGAGCCGAAGGTCGGGATGGCCTACCGCCAGGAGCACTACGCGGGCGAGGCCGAGGACCGCGCGAAGGTGCTGAGCGTCGACGAGGCGGTCAGCGTCCCGTTCGGCGACTACACCGGCGCGCTCCAGACCGAGGACACGACCCCGCTCGAGCCGGGCCTCGTCGAGCACAAGTTCTACGTCCGCG
>JANPKC010000095.1:0-15261 GCA_031425855.1 Actinomycetes bacterium
TTCAGCGAGGCGTAGGGATCCTGGAAGACGATCTGGATCTCGCGGCGGACGGGACGCATGGCGCGGCGCTTAAGGCTCGTGATGTCGCGGCCGTCGAAGACGATCGAGCCGGACGTGGGCTCGATCAGCTTGATGATCGTACGACCGAGCGTCGTCTTCCCGCAGCCCGACTCGCCGACGACGCCGAGCGTTTCGCCCTTGCGAACGGCCAGGTCGATGCCATCGACGGCGCGAACCGCACCGACCGTGTGCTTGAAGACGCCCGCCTTGATCGGGAAGTGCTTGACGAGCCCCTCGACACGGAGCAGCGCGTCGTCCTCGGCCACGGGTGAGTCCTCCGGGGCCGGGCTCTGGAGCCACTGCCCGTTGCCGTCCTCGCCTGCGCTCATCTCCCCTCCTCCACGGCGGCCGCGCCGGCGACGACGCCGGCCTCGGCGAGCTCCTCGGCGTAATGACAGCGGCTGACATGCGGTGCGCTGGCTCCGATCTGGCGTAGCTCCGGCACGTCGGTCCGGCACGGAAGCCGGCCGCGCGAGAACGTGCAGCGCGGGTGGAAGGCGCAGCCGGGCGGCGGGGCGATCATGCTCGGCGGCTGCCCCGGGATCGGCTGCAGCCACTCCTGCTCCGCGTCCAGCCGTGCGAGGCTGTTCATCAGGCCCACGGTGTAGGGATGGCGGGGCTCGTTGAAGATCGTGAAGACGTCGGCGAGCTCGACGACGCGGCCGGCGTACATCACGACCACCCTGTCGGCGAGCTCGGCGATCAGGCCGAGGTCGTGCGTGATCAGGACGATCGCGGCGTGGGTCTCCTCGCGCGCGGTCTTGAGCACCTCGACGATCTGCGCCTGGATCGTCACGTCGAGCGCGGTCGTCGGCTCGTCGGCGATCAGGACGCTCGGGTCGTTGGCGATCGCCATCGCGATCATCCCGCGCTGGCGCATGCCGCCCGAGAACTCGTGCGGGTACTGGTCGATGCGGCGCTCGGCGAAGGGCACGCCGACGACCTCGAGCAGCTCGATCGCCCGCTTCTTCGCAGCATCGTCGCTCATGCCGTCGTTGTGGACCTTGAGCGCCTCCATGATCTGGTCGCCGACCGACAGCACCGGGTTCAGCGACGTCATCGGATCCTGGAAGATCATCGCCATGTCGCCGCCGCGGATCCGGCGCAGCTCCTTCTGCGACATCTTCAGCAGGTCCTTGCCCTTGTAGACTGCCTCTCCCCTCGGGATCCGCCCCTGCGGCGAGAGCCCGAGGATCGAGAGCATCGAGACGCTCTTGCCCGAGCCCGACTCGCCGACGACCCCGAGCACCTCGCCCGGCATCAAGTCGTAGCTGACGTCGGTGACCGCCTGGACGATTCCGTCCTCGGTCTTGAACTCGACTGTCAGGTCCCGGATCGAGAGGATCGGATCAGGCACGAACTCTCCGCTGGGTCGGGTCGAGCGCGTCGCGCAGGCCGTCGCCGATGAAGTTGATCGCGAGGGCGATCACGACGATCACGAGGCCCGGGAACGTGACCAGCCACCACTTCTCGAAGCCTTCGCCCTGGCCGTCGTCGATCAGCGTCCCGAGCGACGGGTTCGGAGGCTGGATCCCGAAGCCGAGGAAGGACAGCGCCGCCTCGATCAGGATCGCCGCCGCGATGATCAGCGTCGTGTTGACGATGATCGGGCCGAGCGCGTTGGGAAGCATGTGGCGCAGGATGATGCGGGCGTCGCCGGCGCCGCTCGCCTTCGCAGCCTCGACGTACTCCTTCTCGCGGAGGGAGAGGAAGACGCCGCGGACGATGCGGGCGATCCCCGTCCAGAGTAGGCAGGCGAGGATCAGGCCGACCTTGAGCGGGTCGCCGTTGCCGAAGAACGTGGCCGCGGTCAGGAGCACCGCGAGGCCGGGCAGCGTCAGGATCAGGTCGGTGAAGCGCATCAGCAGGTTGTCGACCGCGCCGCCGTAGTAGCCGGCGACCGAGCCGATCGTCGTCCCGATCGCGGTCGAGAGGAGGGCGACGAAGAAGGCCACCCAAAGCGAGGTGCGCAGGCCGAAGATGACGCGGCTGAGGTAGTCGCGGCCGAGCAGGTCGGTGCCGAAGAGGTGCTTGTCCTCCGTGGTTGGCGGCGAGGTGATGTTGAGGAGGTCGAGCTCGTCGTAGGCATACGGCGCGACCCGGCTGGCGAAGATCGCCACGAAGCAGATCGCGATCAGCACGAACAGGCTGATCACCGCCATCCTGTGGCGGAAGAAGCGGATGCGGGCGTACGCCCACTGGCTGCGCGCCTTCGGCTCGACGCCCGCCTGCTGCGCGGCGATGTCGGCCGCCGGAGCCTCGACGAACTCGTCCGGCGGCACCGGCACCTGATCGGCCACCGCGACCGAGCCGGGCTGGCCCTGCGCGGACGCCGGCTGGCCGACGCTGACCGTGTCGAGGTGGATGTCTTCCCGATCCTGCGGGCGCATGTCGTCTCCGGGCACGCGCTCAGTCATAGCGCACGCGGGGGTCGAGCAGGCCGTAGGCGACGTCGGCGACGAGATTGAAGACGATGATCATCACGGCGGTGACCATCAGGAAGGCCATCACCGGGTACGGGTCGTTGCTGAAGAGCGCGTTGACGAAATAGAGGCCCATTCCGTCGAGCGAGAAGACGGTCTCGGTGACGACGGCGCCGCCGAGGAGCGTGCCGAAGTCGAGCGCGACCAGCGTCACCAGCGGGATCAGCGCGTTCCGGAGCGCGTGCTTCATCATCACCCGGCGCTCGTTCAGGCCCTTGGCGCGCGCGGTGCGGACGTAGTCGGAGTTGATCACCTCGAGCATCGCGGCGCGCATGTAGCGCGAGTAGCCGGCGATGCCCGCGACCATGAGCACGAGGACCGGCAGCACCAGGTGGTGCGCGCGGTCGATCCAGAAGTCGAGCCCGGACCCGGGGTCGACCGAGTTCAGGTTCGCGATCGGGAAGAGTCGGTGCCCGGTTTTCTCGTAGATCTGGACGACCGCCACCTGGGCCATCAGCGCCAGCCAGAACACGGGCGTCGCGAGGCCGAGGAAGCTGAAGGTCGTCATCGTGTAGTCGAAGCCGGAGTACTGCCTGATCGCGGAATAGACCCCGATCAGCACCGCGAAGATGATCACGAGTAACTGGACGACGATCAGGAGCTGCAGCGTGTTCTTCATCACGCGCCACAGGTCGGGCAGGATCGGCCGGTTGTCGAGAAGGGTCGTGCCGAACTTGTTCGTGAACGCGTCCTGCACCCAGTAGAGGTAGCGCTTGGGCACCGGATCGTCGAGGTGCTTGCGGTCGATCACGTTCTGGACCGTCAGCTCCGAGACGTTCGGGGAGATGCGGAGGTTCGCGAGCGGGTCGCCCGAGACGGTCACGAACGTGAAGACGAGGAAGCTCGCCAGCACCAGGACGACGGTGCTGTAGAGGAGTCGGCGGATGATGTAGGTGAGCAACGGGGTGGGATCCTAGTAAACACGTCCCGCCCCCGCCAGGAGAGGCGGGGGCGGGACGTCGGTTCGTTCCGTTAGGAGACGGAGCGGGGTGCTACGAGGTCGTCCACTGGGAGATGTTCCAGGGCGAACCTTCCTGCGTCGGGTTCACGCCCATCCCCTTGACCTTGTTCGCGCTGATCGTGTACAGCGGGCGCGCGAACATCGGGATCGACGGGATGTCCTTGACCATGTACTTGGCCTCGGCGTCGTTGACCAGCCTCGCCCGCTCTGCAGCGTCGAGGGTCACGGAGACCTTCTCGAGCACCTTCGTCAGAGCCCGGTTGCAGTAGGCACCGTCGTTCTGGTCGCCACCGCAGCCGTAGATGTCCTTCAGCGTGATCGACGAGGACGGCGAGCCGACCCAGGCGAACAGCATCAGGTCCCAGTCACGCGACGGCAGCGTCGTGCCGAACATCACGCCACCGGTCTGGAACCGCGGCACCAGCTCGATGCCGACGGACTTGAGCTGCCGCTGGATGATCTCGAACGTCAGGGCGCGAAGCTGGTTGCCCGTCGTCGTGTGGAACCGGAACGACAGCTTGCCGACGTTCGGGCACGAGAAGATCTTGTCGTTGCCCGCGCTCGGCTTGTCCGGCCCTCCGGTGCAGCCCTTCCCCTTGAGGATGCTGATCACCTTGGCCTGGCTGAACGGACGCGCTGCGAAGTTCTTCTTGTAGTTCGTCTCGAACGGCTTGTACGCCAGGCTCTGCAGCTTCGGGAGGCCCGGGGAGATCTGGGCGTACAGGGCGCTCGCGACCTGACCACGGTTGATGCCGGTGATCAGGGCCTGACGGACGTACGGCTGCTTGAGAGCCGGGTGGCCCTTGGCGCCGAACTGGATGTCGATGTGCTCGTAGGTATATCCGATCTTGCGATCGACCTTGAACTTGCTGTCCTTGAGGAAGTCAGCGATCTGGAGCTGCGGCTGCGGCTCCATGTGCTGACCCTCGCTGGCCTTCAGCGCCTGGAAGCGTGAGTTCGTGTCCAGGATGTAGCGGAAGACGAGGCGATCCAGCTTCATCTGCGGGCCCGCCTTGAAGCGCGGATTCTTCTTGACCGTGATCTGGACGCCCTTCTGGAGGCTGTCGAAGAGCCACGGGCCACTCGAGACCGGGATCGACGTCAGGAAGGTCTGGTTCATGTCCTTGCCCTTGATCACGTGGGCCGCATACGGACCGGCCGAGGCAATGGACTCCCAGTCGGCGTACGGCTTGTTGAAGACGATCGTGACCTTCTTGCTGTTGCCGCGGGTCATGCTCTTGATGTCTTCCCAGCCGGTGCGTGAGATCACGTTGTTCGCCGCGTTCGTGAAGACCTTCCACGTCGCGTAGAGGTCCTCGGCGACGACGGGCTTGCCGTCGCTCCACACCGCGGTCTTCTTGTACTCGAGCGAGACCGTGAGCGGTGACTTCTTCACGAGCTTCGGCTTGGCGACGCAGAGCCGCGGCACGAAGTCGGCGGCAGCATTGCGGATCTGGCAGCCGTACCAGATGTTGTTCAGCACGAGGCTGGTCGCGTACAGGTTGTTCCCGACCCAGGGACCCTGAAGATTCGGGGGCTCCTGGTCGTGGATAAAGACAACCGTGCCTGCATTTGTTTTCGCGGGTGACGCGGTCGCGCCGGGCCCGACAATCAGGCTCGCGACGAGCACCAGGCCCGCCAGAAGCCAAAGTGAGCGCTTGCTCATGTATCCCCTCCGTTAACGATTCTTCCTGCCGACTCTTCCGTGCCGAGTGCTGGCCCGTGCCGCGGTTCGAGTGCAGGATCATGATGTGTGACGTTGTCGAGCAGAGTTAGTTAGGAGAGCGATGAAACTTCCGGATCGATTTCCAGGCCCGAGGAAGCCGTCTGACGACTTCGTCGCCGCGGAGGACGCGGGGCGGCTCTCGGAGCGGGCGACGGCGGCGCTCGACCGGGCCGACGGCGTCGACTGGTACGGGGAGAACGGCACCGCGATCGACGAGGCCGCATTCGCGCTGAGCCGCCTCCGGCGCGCCCAGGCAGGCCTTCGCGGCAGCCCGCAGGCGGGCGACGACGCGGTTCGGCGCGTGCTCGAGCAGGCGAAGCCGGAGGCCGTGCTCTGGCTGGCGAGCCGGGCTGTCTCGTACATGGACGAGACCGGCTATCCGGAGGCGGTCGAGCCCTGGTTCCGGGAGCTGCTCGACCCGCAGGGGTAGCTCTAGCGGTCGCGCCGCCAGAGCAGCAGCGCGAGCGGGAGGAAGACAGCGCCGGCGAGGTAGGGCGCGAGCGCGACCCGGTTGCGCTTCTGACCCTGCGTGACGGTCGTGCCCTCGCCCAGCGCGTCCTGCGCTGCGGCGATCGCCCCGTCGAGCTCGTCCTCGGCGAAGACGCGGCCGCCGAGCGTGTCGGCCGCCGCGTCGAGGATCCCGCGCGAGCGCGGGTCGGGGCTGTACTGCGGCTCGGGCTGGACGCCGTCGAAGACACGCTCGTCTCCGTCCCAGACGTGGAGGAAGATGGTGTCGATCCCGGGAGGGCGGCGGAACGCGGCCGCGATCTTGGCCCCGGAGAGCGGCACGCTCTCGCCGTCGGTGACGACGAAGATCAGGCGGTTGCGGACAGTTGGGGTGAAGAAGCGCCGGCTGACGACGGTCTCGAGCGCGGCAAGCCTCGTCGCGGTCGAGACGAATGAGCCGTGAGGGGGCGGCCGGTCGATCCCGAGCGAGCGGCGCAGCGTCGCCACGAAGACGTCGTCGTCGGCGCTCGGGAAGAGATGCGGCAGCACGCGGTCGGTGAACGACGCGATCCCGATCGGGACGTCCTCGAAGGCCGAGCGGAAGCTGAGCGCGGCGTCGGCGGCGCGGTCGTAGCGGATCTGCGAGCGCGGGCTCGTCCGTGCCAGCATCGAGCGCGAGGTGTCGAGCACGATCATCGCCTCGGCGTCGTTGCGCACGCGCTGGTCGGACGTCCACTCGAGCCGGGGCTGCGTCGCCGCGAGCCCGAGCAGGAGGGCCGCGGCCGCGATCGCCGAAACGGCGGCGCGCAGCACGCGCGAGCGCGGCTCCGGCAGCCCGACCGCACGGCGGACGGACGTGCCCCGGCGGTGCACGAGCGCGAGCGCGACGAGCGGCACGACCACCGCGAGAGCGATCAGCGCGCCCAGCGGGGTCAGGAGCGTCACGTCCACAGGGATGACCTAGTAGCCGCTGCCGGGCGCACCCGCGCCGGCACCGCGGGAGCCCTTGCCGCCCGCGGACGGGTTGCGCCCCGCTGCGGCCTCTGTCGGCAGCAGCCCCTCGCCACGCTGCAGCATCAGCTGGAGGTTGTACTTCGCGTCGTCGTTCTCGGGGTCGAGGCCGATCGCCTGCTCGAAGCTCGCGACCGCGGCGACGAGGAGCTCCGACCGGTCGAGCTGCTGCGTCCCCTGCGGCGGCGTCGAGTTCCAGGAGACGACGCTGACGACGCCGAGCAGGCTCGAGGCTCGCGACCGCAGTGCCGGATCGGGGTCGTGCACGACGATCGACTCCAGTTGCTCGGCCAGCTCGGTGCGCCGGATCGCGAGCACGGGGTCGGAGACGGTGAAGTCGAGCAGCCGGCTCTCCCGCAGCAGGCGCAGCATCCGTCGGAACGCGACGTCGTCCCGAACGCCGAGCGCCCCCTCCCCTACTCCGAACGGGGCCAGTGTTTGCGGGCTCCAGCCGGTCGTCGGCGCCCCGGCGGTGAAGCGGACGTCGTCGGCCTCGATCGTCGTGCGCAGGCGGGCGACGTCGACGGCGACGAGGGCCAGGCCGGCTCCGAGGACAAGACAGGCGGTCGCGGCGACGAGCAGGAGCTCGCGACGCAGGGGCGGCAGACGGCGCCTCACGCGACCGCCTTCCTTCGCGGGAGCGCCGGCAGCGCGAGCCGGCCCGCGTAGCGCTCGTGCCCGGCGAGCGCGACGAGGAAGAGCCCGCCGAGCAGCAGCAGCGTCCGCGGCAGCGGCCGGCGCTGCGCGTCCGGCGGCTCCGGCTTGCGCACCGGCCCTTCCGCGAGCGGCGTGAAGGCGCCCGGGCCGAGGATGCCGCCGAACAGCGCGCGCGCGTCGCTCGACGGCCCGAGCGCGAGCAGCCGCACCGGCGTCCCCGACCGCTGGATCGAACGGAGGACGCGGGCCGTCTCGGGCACGTCGTCCGGCGAGGTCTCGAGATCGCTGACGAGCAGGATCGAGCCGTCCTTCACCTTGTCTCCCTCGAGCATGTCCTGCGCCAGCTGCAGCGCGGTCGAGATGCGCGTGCCGGCGCGGAACGTGTCCGACCACGGGCTGACGACCTTCCCCGAGCCGGTCGGCGTGAGCAGGCGGATGATCGGCTTCAGCTCACGTGCCGGCGTGCCGGGCGGCATCAGCTCGTACGGCACGTCCGAGAAGATGACGACGCCGACGGGCATGTCCGAGTCGACGAGCGACTGCAGCGTCCGGCGTACGACGCCCGACTGGTCGTCGAGGATCGAGAGCGAGAGGTCCATGACGACGACGCCGGTCGTCCCGGTCGGGAGCAGGCCGCGGTCGCGCGGGTCGAGCTGGCGTGCAGTCAGGACAGAGGCGGCGAGGAGGACGACTGCGCCGCCGCCGAAGAGGAGGCGTAACGCGAGCGTGCGGCGGCCGGCCGCGCGGAAGGAGGCGGTGTCGTGGCTGTCGACGGCCTGGCGCCTAGTCAGTCCGAACACGGGCCTCCTCGGCGCGGCGGCGCCGCTCCTGCTCCTCGCGCAGCCGCTCCTCCTCGAGCAGCCGCAGCTCCTCCTCGAGCGCCGCCCGCACCCGAGCGGCGAGGCTCTTCGTCTTGTCCGGGCCCGGCGCGGTCGGCGACCAGGCGCGCGCCCGGGCCGCCTCGGCGAGCCCGTCCTCCTCCCCGCGCTCGGCGAGCACCTCGGCGACGAGCTCCAGCGACCGGCGCTGGTCGGCCGCGCCGTTCGCCCGAGCCGCGTCCTCGAGCAGCTCGAGCGCCTGCTCGAGCGGGGTCGGCAGCAGCTCCGGTTCCGGCTCGGGCTCCGGCTCCGGCTCGACGTGCCGCCGCGGCCAGCCCGCGAAGGCGAGGGCGCCGCCGCCTCCGAGGAGCACCAGGCTGCCGCCGACCAGCAGCGCCAGCAACAGGCCGGGCGAGGTGCGGTACGACGGCTCCGGGATCTGTGTCACGTCGAGCCGCCACGGTGCCGCGCTGGCGAGGTCGTCGGCCTGGATCCTCGTGTGCACGACGACCTGCGGGAAGGGCGCGCGGATCAGACCCCGGCCGCCCGCGCGGTTGTGGAACTCGATCCGCGCCGGCTCGAACTCGAACGGGAGCGTGTCGCGCTCGGGCACGCACGCCTGCTTGAGGCAGCGGAGGACGTAGGTCATCCGGATGTGCGCGCTGGAACCGGCGTCAGTTCTGGTCACCTGCGCGGGCCCGACCCGGCGCCACGGAGCGAAGGCGGCACGCACGTTGACCGAGCTCGGGTCGACGTGGCGGAGGTCGAGCGCGAGGTCGACGCGGGCGTGGACGGTGTCGCCAAAGACGACGATGCGGTCGGAGAGCGTGGCGCGGGCGCGCAGCGGGCGCAGGCCCGAGTCGTCGGGACCGGAGTCGCGGAGGACGAGCGCGGCAGCGCCTGCCGCGGCGAGGGCGGCGAGCACGCCGGCTCCGACGACCGCGGCGCGCCGGCCGGCCATCGCTACGCGACCACCCCGCGACGGGCTCGGCGGAACTCGTTCCAGTCGAGGAACGCGCCGAGCACGTCGGACGGCTCGCTCGAGGAGATCAGCACCGGGTCGAGATCGAGCAGGGCCAGCTCGTCGAGCAGCGCCAGCAGGCGTTCCTCGTTCGCACGGCGGCGCGCGGCAGCCTCCTTCTTCTTCAGGCGCACATGGGTGACCCGGCCGCTGCGCGGGTCGCGCAACGGGACGACGATGCCGCTGACGTCGGGGAAGCTCTGCTCCCAGACCGGATCCTGGATCACGACGGGGACGACGTCCCAGAGGTGCTCGACCGCCGTCAGCCACGTCTCGCGCGACGGCGGGTCGAGGAAGTCGGAGAGGACGAAGACGAAGCTGCCCGCGGTGACGTTGCGGCGGTGCTCGAACAGGTGCTGCAGCGAGCGCTCGACGCCGTCGACCGGCGCGCCCCAGCCCGCTTCCTGCGCGCGGTCCTCACGCAGGTACGCGAGGCGGCGCTCGCCGCGCGGCGGCAGCCAGAACGGCTCGCCGTCCGCGTAGTCGAGGTAGCCGACGAAGCCACCCGCCTCGGCGGCGCTCGCGACGACGATCTGCGACACCTGCTGCATCGCCGCCGCCTTGTCGAGCCATGGAAGCGGCGGCGAGAAGAACGAGAGCTCCGGGCTGCGGTCGGCGACGAGCACGACACGCGGGCCCTCGTCGGCGTAGCGCTCGCGGACGACGAACTCGTCGGCACCGCGGGCGGAGGACATTCGCGCGGACGCCGCCCAGTCGATCGATCGGATGTCGTCGCCGGGCCGGTAGGCGCGCGAGCCGGCCACCTCGGTGCCCCGCCCGCGCCGCACGCTCCGCATCGTCCCGTGGGTGAGGCCGATCAGCCTCCGGCGCGAGATGAGCTGGAAGGTCTGGCCGCCGCTCACGCTCGGCGCGTGGGCTCGGCCGGCCGCTCGTGAAAGAGGGGATCCTCGTCGGACCCGGGTCGCGGCGCGAGCTCGAGGCACGCCTGGCGGAACTCCTCGATCGCCGCGGGCCACCCGGCGGCGCGCGCGCGGGCGACGAGCGCGGGAGTAAAGACGACGCGGTGCACGAGCACGGGAACGAACAGGCGCTCGACGTCCTCGGGCACGACGTAGCCGCGGCCGTTCAGCAGCGCCCAGGCGCGCGCGACGCGCTCGACCGCGAGGCTGCCGCGGACGGAGCTGCCGATCGAGACGACGTCCAGCTCGCGGGTCGCGCGGACGAGGTCGACGATCCAGTTGTGGAGGACGTCGTCGACGTAGACGTGCTGGGCGGCGTCGCGCAGGACGCGGATGTCGTCGAGGTCGACGGCGGGCTGCAGGTCGCCGAGCGGATGCCGGTAGCGCTGCTCCTCGAGGATCCGCCGCTCCTCGAGCACGCCCGGGTAGCCGAGCGCCGTCCGGAGCAGGAAGCGGTCGAGCTGCGCCTCCGGGAGCGGGAACGTGCCCTCGTACTCGATCGGGTTCTCGGTCGCGAGCAGGAAGAACGGGCTCGGCAGCTGGCGCGTCTCGCCGTCGACGGTGACCTGGCCCTCGGCCATCGCCTCCAGCAGCGCCGACTGCGTCTTCGGCGTTGCGCGGTTGATCTCGTCGACGAGGAGGACGTTCGTGAAGATCGGCCCCGGCCGGAACTCGAAGTCGCGCGTCTTCTGGTCGAAGACGGACATGCCAGTGACGTCTGTCGGCTGCAGGTCCGGCGTGCACTGGATCCGCGTGATCGTGACGCCGTCGATGCTGCCGCCGATCGCGCGCGCCAGCACCGTCTTCGCCGTCCCCGGAACGTCCTCCAGCAGGACATGGCCGCCGCACATCAGCGCGGCGAGGACGAGCTTGACCTCCTCCCGCTTGCCGTAGACGACGGTCTCGATGTTGTCGAGCAGGCGCGTCGCGACGTCGATCGCGGGCGCGAAGCGGTCGGGCTCCTGGACGCGGTCGACCCCGGCTTCCATCCCGCCGATCCTAGTCGGACCTCCGGAAACCCCTGTTAAGCGAGAGTTACGACAGTGCTTCGGCGCCGGCGACCACTTCCAGGATCTCCTGGGTGATCTCGGCCTGGCGGGCGCGGTTCATCTGCAGCGTCAGCGAGTCGATCAGCTCGCCCGCGTTCTTGGAGGCGTTCCGCATCGCCGTCATCCGGGCGCCCTGCTCGGACGCGGCCGACTCGAGCAGCGCGCGGTAGACCTGCGTCTCGAGGTAGACGGGGAGCAGCCGGGCGAGGATCTCCTCCGGCTCGGGCTCGAAGATGAAGTCGCCCCGCATCGCGTCGTCGCGGCGCTCCTCGTCGTCGGTCTCGAGGATGTCGGCGGAGATCGGCAGCAACTCGAGCTCGGTCACCGTCTGCACGAGCGGCGAGACATAGGCGTTGAAGACGAGCACGGCGCGGTCGATCTCACCCTCGATGTAGAGCTCGGCGACGCGATGTGCAATTGCCTGAGCGTCGGCGTACGCGGGACGGTCGGTGAAGCCGACGTACTCGCCCGCAGTCTCGTAGCGGCGGAAGGCGAAGGTCGAGCGGCCCTTCTTGCCGACGGCGATGAACTTGACCTGTTTGCCCTCGCCGCGCAGCTGCCGCTCGAGCGCGAACGAGCGGCGGATGATCTGCGCGTTGAAGGGACCGGCCAGGCCGCGGTCGCCGGTGAGCGCCACGACCGCGACGGTCTTCTCCTCCTCGCGCTGGGCGAGCAGCGGCAGCCCGCGGACGGAAGAGCTCGCCCGCCCGACGCCGGCGATCAGCTCGCGCATCGTCTCGGCGTACGGCCGCATCGCCTCGATCCGGGTCTGCGCGCGGCGCAGCCGGGCCGAGGCGACGAGCTCCATCGCCTTCGTGATCTTGCGGGTGTTCTTGACGGAGCGGACGCGCCGCTTCAGGTCCTGGACGCTTGCCATCGGCTAGGCGACGAGGCCCTTGTCCTCCTCGACGTTGAAGCTCTTCTTGAACTTCTCGAGCTCCGCGTCGAGCTTCTCGACGGTGTCGTCGCCGAGGTCCTTCGACTCGTCGATCGCCTTCAGGACCGTCCCCTCCGTGCGGAGGTGCTCGCGCAGCTCGTCCTGGAACCGCGGCACCTGGGCGACGGGCACCTCGTCGAGGTGGCCGTTGATCCCGGCGTAGAGGGCGACGACCTGCTCGGCGTGCGGCCACGGCTGGTACTGCGGTTGGTTCAGCGTCGCCACCATCCGCTCGCCGCGGGCGAGGGTGTTCTGCGTCGCCTGGTCGAGCTCGGAGCCGAACTGGGAGAACGCCTCCAGCTCGCGGTACTGGGCGAGCTCGAGCCGCAGGCGGCCGGCCACCTTCCGCATCGCCTTCGTCTGCGCGGAGCCGCCGACGCGCGACACCGAGGTACCGACGTTGATCGCCGGGCGGATGCCGGAGTAGAAGAGGTCGGCCTCGAGGAAGATCTGGCCGTCGGTGATCGAGATCACGTTCGTCGGGATGTAGGCCGCGATGTCGCCGGCCTGTGTCTCGATGATCGGGAGCGCGGTCAATGAGCCGCCGCCGAGCTCGTCGGAGAGCTTGCAGGCGCGCTCGAGCAGCCGCGAGTGCAGGTAGAAGACGTCACCCGGGTACGCCTCGCGGCCCGGCGGGCGGCGCAGCAGCAGCGAGAGCTGCCGGTAGGCGTCCGCGTGCTTGGAGAGGTCGTCGTAGACGATCAGCGCGTGCTTGCCGTTGTAGAGGAAGTGCTCGCCTATCGCGGCGCCCGCGAACGGGGCCATCCACTTGATCGGCGCCGCCTCGTGGGCGGACGCGGAGACGATGATCGTGTAGTCCATCGCGCCCTCTTCCTTCAGGCGCTCGTACACCTGCGCGACGGTCGAGCCCTTCTGGCCGATCGCGACGTAGATGCAGATCACGTCGGTGTCGCGCTGGTTGATGATCGCGTCGATCGCGACGGCCGTCTTGCCGGTGCCGCGGTCGCCGATGATCAGCTCGCGCTGGCCGCGGCCGACGTTCGTCATCGAGTCGATCGCCTTGACGCCGGTCTGGAGCGGCTCCTTCACCGGCTGCCGCTCGATCACGCCCGGCGCCTTGAACTCGAGCGGGCGCCGCTCGGAGGACTCGATCGGCCCGGCCCCGTCGAGCGGGTTGCCGAGCGGGTCGACGACGCGGCCAAGCAGCGCGTCGCCGACGGGGACGCTGACGACCTCGCCGGTCCGCCTGACCGGCTCGCCCTCCTTGACCTCCTGCCACTCGCCGAAGAGGGCGACGCCGACGTTGTCCTCCTCGAGGTTGAACGCGATCCCGACGACGCCGTGCTCGAACTCGAGCCGCTCGAGCGAGACGGCGTTCTCGAGCCCGTGGACGCGGGCGATCCCGTCGCCGACCTGGAGGACGGAGCCCACCTCGGAGAGGTCGGTCTGGACGTCGTACTGCTCGATCCTCGACTTGAGGATCGACGTGATCTCTTCAGGACGTAGCTTCAACTTCAGCTCCTTGTCACGAGTTCGTGGCGCAAACGGGATAGGCGGCCCTTGACGCTGGCGTCGAGCCGGTGCGAGCCGACCTGGAGGACGATCCCGCCGATCAGGCCGGGGTCGACCGAGCGGGTGGCCTCGACGGTGCGGCCGGAGGACTTCTCGATCTTCTGCACGATCGACGCGGCCTCGTCGTCCGAGAGCTCGTAGGCGGTGGTGAGCTCGACGGTCAGCCGCCCCGCCTCGGCGGCGACGAGCGCGTCGAGCTCGCGGTAGACCTCGTCGAGCTGGGCCGTACGGCCCTTCTCCGAGAGGAGGAGGACGAAGTTGCGCAGGAGCTCGTCTGCGTCGGCCAGGATCTCGCGCAGCGCCGCCGAGCGCTCGTCGCGCTCGATCTGCGGGTTCGAGAGCAGCCCGCGCAGCTCCGGCACGTCGCGGACGGCGGTCGCGAACTCGCCGAGCTCGGCGTGGACGACGTCCAGCTTGCCGGCGTCCCTGGCCGCCTGGAAGAGCGACCGGGCGTACATGCGGGGCGCGACTGCCACTAGACGGTCTCGGTCTCCAGGGCGGAGAAGTCGAGCTCGCCGATCGCGTCGTCGATCAGGCGCTTGTGGTCGGCCTTGTCGAGCACCTTGCCGGTGACCTTCTGCGTCGCGATCATCGTCAGGTCGGCGACCTCGGCCCGGATCTGCTCGAGCGCGCGGGTCGTCTCGGCCTCGATCTGCTTGCGTGTCTCCTCGAGCCGCCGCTGCCTGTCGGCCTCGACCTCCTCGCGGGCGCGCTCGCGCTGTGCCTCGCCGGCGCTGCGCGCCTCCGCGAGGATCGCGGACGCCTCGCTCTTCGCCTGCCCCATCAGCTGCTTGTGCTCCTCGAGTAGCGCGCGGGCTTCGCGCCGAGCGTTCTCCGCCTCCTCGACGGACGAGCGGATCCGCTGCCGGCGCTCGTCGATCGTCTTCTGGATCGGGCCGAACGCGAACTTGCGCAGCACGAAGAACGTGATCGCGAAGCAGACCAGGGTCCAGATCATCAGACCCGGGACGACCTCGATCAGCGGCGAAGCCGCAACCAGCAGAGCTGAGGCGGTGAGCAGCATCGTCTACGCCCTCTTCTCTCTAGACCAGGACGAAGGCGAGCAGGCCGCCGATCAGGCCGTAGAAGACGACGGCCTCGGTGAGCGCGAACCCGAGCCACTGGATGCCGGTGAGCTCGCCCTTGAGCTCCGGCTGGCGCGCGACCGCCTGGATCATCGAGCCGAAGATGTTGCCGATGCCGATGCCGGCGCCGAGCGAGCCGAGGCCGATGCCGAGCGCGAGCGCGATCGCCTTGCCGGCGTCGACGTTCGAGGCGGCCTCCTGTGCAATCAAGTTGAACACGTGCTCCTCCTTGGACTAATGGTCCGGCTCGATCGCCGAGCCGATGTAGATGGCGGAAAGGGCGGCGAAGATGAACGCCTGGATCGAGACCACGATCACGACCTCGAAGAGATAGAAGGCTGCGGCGAACGGGACCGCGAACGCGGCGACGGCCAGGTTGCCGAGCACGAAGATCAGGCCGATGAAGGTGAGGATCAGCATGTGGCCGGCCAGCATGTTCGCGTAGAGACGGACGCTGAGGCTGATCAGGCGCATGAACTGACCGAGCACCTCGAGCGGGACGATCAGCGGGTACATCGCCTTCGGCACGTCCGGGATCCAGCTCTTGAAGTAC
>JANPKC010000096.1:0-9587 GCA_031425855.1 Actinomycetes bacterium
GATCGGCGCCGTCCACACCTTCCGGCCGCGGCGGGCGAGGAAGAGCTCGGGCGACGCGGACACGACTGCCCAGCCGTCGCCCGCGAGCAGGCGCGGCCCGAACGACTCGAGCCGGCGTGCGAGCGAGTCCGCGCCGCCCTCGAACGGGGCCGACAGGTGCTGGACGAGGTTGACCTGGTAGACGTCGCCGCGCCCGATCGCCGCGCGCACCGCTTCGACCCCCTCCGCGTACTCGGTGTCGCTCCAGCTTCGCGCCCACTGTCCGATCCGAACGCCGTCTGCGCGGGACGTGTCGGGGCCAGGACCCCACACGTCTCGCACGGCCACGGCCGCAAGCGGCAGCGGGCAGGGCTCGGGAGGTGCCGGCGCCGCCGTGCGGCGCTGCGGCTCGGAGAGGCCGTAGCCGAGGTAGAGATCCGCCTCGAGCTGCTCGCCGCCCGGGGCGAAGAAGCCGTGCTCGCGCAGGTACGCCTCGATCCGGTCGAACACGCCGTCGGGCGAGTGGAGCTCGAGCACGCCTAGCCCAGCGAGCGGGCGGCTGCGCGGAGGAACTCGACGCCCAGGCCGAGGTCGTCGACGTGGGTCCGCTCGTCGGCGGAGTGGATCAGCCGGGCCGCGAGGTCGGCGCTCATCGTCCGCATCGGGAAGAAGCCGTAGGCAACGGTGCCGAACGCCTCGCGGAGCCAGTGCGAGTCCGTGAAGCCGGAGCAGCAGAGCGGCGCCACCCTCGCGCCCGGCTCGGTCGCCTCGACCCAGTCCGAGATCGCGCGCCAGAGCGGCGTGTCGAGCGACGAGCGGGTGCCGCCCCAGCGCTCGATCGTCTCCAACTCGTAGTCGCCGTCGCCGAGGAGCGCGCGGACGATCGGGTCGACGTCCTCGGGCGTCTGGCCGGGCAGCAGCCGCCGGTCGACCACGAGCTCGCAGGTCCCGGGCACGACGTTCCGCCGCTCGGACGCCTCGATCATCGTCGGCGAGAGGGTGAAGGAGAGGAGCGGCTCGATCGTGTCCACGGCGAGCTGGTCGACCTCCGCCAGGCGCGCGAGCACATTCGCGGGCGCCGGCTGCTCGCCCAGGACCGCGTCGAGGAAGCCGGCGACCTCCGGCCCGATCGACGGCTCCGGCCGGTACGCCGCCAGCTTCCCGATCAGCGGCGCCGCCTTCACGAGGGCGTTGTCGGCGATCCCGGGCATCGAGGCGTGGCCGCTGCGGCCGTGCACCGTCACCCGGAAGGGCGAGCTCATCTTCTCCGCCGCCGCGCAGAGGTAGAAGGTGCGGCCCCCGAGCTCGACGCGCTCGCCGCCGCCCTCGTTGATCGCGTAGTCCACCCGCACCGCGTCGGGGTGGTGCTCGCAGAGCCACTGGAGCCCGTAGTTGGCCCCGACCTCCTCGTCGGCCGCCGCGACGAAGACGAGGTCGCCAGGCGGCGTGAAGCCGTCGCGGGCCAGCGAGGCGATCGCGACCGCGCTCGCCGCGACCTGGTTCTTCATGTCCAGCGCGCCGCGTCCCCAGACGTGGTCATCGGCGAGATCGCCCGACCAGGGGTCGCGCGACCACTCGGACGGATCGGCCACGACGGTGTCCGTGTGGGAGAGGAAGCAGAGCGAGGGTCCGTCACCGCCCCTGATCCGCGCGACCAGGTTCATCCGCTCCGGCACGCGGCCGTACAGCTCGACCTCGACGCCGTTCGCCTCCAGGTACTCCCGCAGCAGCTCGGCCGCGATCGTCTCGTTCCCGGGCGGGTTGACGGTGTTCAGCCGCAGCAGTCGCTGCAGCAGCTCGACGGCCTCCTCCTGCAGCGTCACGACTGCTCTTGGGAGAGGGCCGTCAGCTCGTTGCGCACGCGCCAGAGCTCCGGGAAGAAGACGTGCTGGATCAGCCGGCCGAGCACCTCGACAGGGGTGCCCTGCGTGCCGACGACCGAGTCCCCGATCACGCGTGCGACGACCTTGTAGTGGCGGATCCGCCAGAAGTTGATCCGCTCGTCCAGCTCGATCGCCGCCTCGGCGAGCTGGTACAGCTCCTCGTGCTCGCGGCCCTTGACGTAGACATCGAGCAGGGAGAGGCCGGCCTGCTCGCGCAGCGCGTGGAACGCCTGGCCGAGCGGCGGGACGACGCGCCGCAGCTCGCGCCAGCCGGGCGAGTCGAAGCCGCTGCCGTGGCCGAGCACCGTGCGACTCTCCAGGAACTCCCCGGGCGACATCTGCTCGAGCATGTCGAGCTGCGCCGTCGCGCAGTTGAGGCAGAGCGTCGCCCGCCGCAGCAGCCGCAGCGCCGGGGCGATCTCGGCGTTGCGGAGGTGCTCGGTCGCCGCCTCGACGTCGTTCCAGGCCAGCTTGAGCCAGAGCTCCGACGACTGGTGCACGGTCTGGAACAGCAACTCGTCCCTGTGCACCCACTCGTCGGCGGTCTTCTGGAGCGCAAGCAGCGCGTCGGTGTTCAGGTAGCGCTCGTAGTCGCTTGCCCCCTCGCCGCCCAGGATCGGCTCCGAGTAGTCCTCGTGCGTCGCCACGGCCGGAGCATACTGCGAGCATGAGCGACCTCTTCGCCGACGCGGCGCGCGAGCGCTCGGCCGCCCACGCGCCCCTGCCGCAGCGCCTGCGGCCGCGCACGCTCGCCGAGCTTGTCGGCCAGAGGCACGTGCTCGGCGAGGGCTCGGCGCTCCGCCGCGCGATCGAGCAGGACCGGCTGCGCTCGCTGATCCTCTACGGGCCGCCCGGGGTCGGGAAGACGACGCTCGCCCGAATCGTCGCCGCCGAGACCGGCGCGGCGTTCGAGGAGCTCTCGGCCGTCTCGGCCCGCGTCGACGACGTCCGCGGCGTCATGCAGCGGGCGCGCGACCGCCTCGGCGGGAACGGCCGGCGGACGATCCTCTTCCTCGACGAGATCCACCGCTTCAACAAGGCCCAGCAGGACGCGCTCCTTCCCGCGGTCGAGGAGGGGCTGCTGACGCTGATCGGGGCGACGACCGAGAACCCGTACTTCGAGGTCAACTCGGCGCTGCTCTCCCGCTGCCAGGTCGTCGAGCTGGAGGCGCTCTCCGAGGAGGAGCTCGCGGAGGTCGTGCGGCGTGGCGCGGCCGCTATCGGCGCCGAGGCGCCCGAGGAGATCGTGGAGCTGATCGCCCGCCGGGCCGGCGGCGACGCGCGCACCGCGCTGGCGACGATCGAGCTGGCCTGGGAGACGGCCGAAGCCGAGGGTGCGGCGCTCGAGGAGCGTCACGTCGACGACGCAGCCCGCAAGCGGCCGCTCCGCTACGACAAGGGCGCCGACCAGCACTACGACTTCGTCTCGGCCTTCATCAAGTCGATGCGCGGGTCCGACCCCGACGCGGCGGTCTACTACCTCGCCTCGATGCTCGAGGGCGGCGAGGATCCCCGTTTCATCGCCCGGCGGATGGTCATCTTCGCCTCCGAGGACGTCGGCAACGCCGACCCGCGCGCGCTCCAAGTCGCGGTCGCCGCGGCGCACGCGCTCGAGCACGTCGGCCTACCCGAAGCGCAGCTCAACCTCTCGCAGGCGGCGATCTACCTCGCGGGCGCGCCCAAGTCGAAGGCGAGCGCGAACGCGATCTGGGCGGCGCGCGAGGAGGTGCGCCGGGGCGGCAACCTGCGGCCCCCCGCGATGCTCCGCGACGCCCACTACGCGGGTGCGAAGAAGCTCGGCCACGGCACCGGCTACGTCGATCCCCACACCGACCCGCGCGGCTTCGACGTCGACTATCTCCCCGAGGAGCTGCGCGGTCGCCGCTTCTACGAGCCGTCGGGCAGCGGCGAGGAAGGCGAGTGAGCGGCGGCCGCGACGACCGCCCGACGCCGCTCGAGCAGCTGGACCTCAGCCATCTGCTCTACGCTGCGAAGCGATGATCGAGACGGGGAGCGAGGCGCCGGAGTTCGACCTCGAGGTCGGCCGCACGGAGCGCGTGCGGCTCGCCGACTTCCGCGGCAAGCGCAACGTCCTGCTCGTCTTCCACCCGCTTGCGTTCACCCCCGTCTGCGAGGAGGAGGCGCTCGACCTGCAGGAGAACCTGCCGTCGTTCGCGAGCGCCGACACCGAGGTCGTGCTCGTCTCCTGCGACTCGTCCGCCGCCCGGCAGGCCTGGAAGGAGAAGCTCGGGTTGACCTACACGCTCGCCTCCGACTTCTGGCCTCACGGCGCGGTGGCCAAGGCGTACGGCGTCTTCGACGAGACGCGAGGCACGCCCCTGCGCGGCACGTTCCTGATCGACAAGGACGGCGTGGTCGTCTGGAGCCTCGTCAACGACGGCGATACGCGCCGCGACGAGCTCGTCTCGGGGCCGCTGGCCGCCACTGCCACTTGAGTCTCGCCCGCTACGAGTGGGGCGACGCGAGCCGTCCCGCGCTCGTCTGCCTGCACGGCGTCACCAGTCACGGCCGTCACTTCGCGCAGCTCGCCGAGCGGCTGTCAGACCGCTTCCACGTCGTCGCGCTCGACCTCCGCGGCCACGGCGGCTCGCCCTGGGAGCCGCCCTGGAACCTCGAGCAGCATGTCGCCGACGTGCTCGAGGCGGCCCCGCCGGAGCGGGCCGTCTGGCTCGGTCACTCCTTTGGCGGCCGTGTGGCGTACGAGACCGCTGCGGCGGCGCCGGATCGCGTCGAGCGGCTCGTGCTGCTCGACCCGGCGATTCGGATTCCCTCACATGTCGGGATGGTCGCCGCCGAGAACGCACGCCGCGACCGCTCGTACGTCTCCTTCGACGAGGGGATCGACCGGCGCTACGAGGAGAGCGTGCTGACGACGGCCCCGCGCACGCTCCTCGAGGAGGAGCTGGCGGTGCATCTCCTGCCCGACGACGGCGGTCGCGTCCGCTACCGGTACTGCCAGAGCGCGGTGGTCGCCGCGTACGGCGAGATGACGCGCACGCCGCCGGCGTTCGAACGGGTGCGGATCCCGACCCTGCTCGTCCTCGGCGAGACGTCGTACATCCCCTACGACGACCTGCTCGACGCCCACAGCACCGCTCTCGGCGACCTGCTCGAGGTGGCGACGCTCGCGGCCGGGCACACCGTGCTCTGGGACGCGCTCGACGACACCATCGGCGCCGTCGAGCGCTTCCTGAGCTAGGCCGCGATGCGGGTGGCTTCGCGGGCCTCGACGGCCTCGGCGAGCGCGGCGACGACCGTGCGCAGCTCGTCGAGCAGCGTCGCGTCGACGCCGTCTGCGAGGCGCTCGTCCGCCTTCGCCACGGCCACCGTGTCCTCGAGCGTGCGGGCAC
The DNA here is from genome assembly GCA_031425855.1 of Actinomycetes bacterium. Lineage (GTDB taxonomy): Bacteria > Actinomycetota > Thermoleophilia > Gaiellales > Gaiellaceae > Gaiellasilicea. The sequence goes on from JANPKC010000096.1 coordinate 5,234, forward strand.
CGAGCGCGCCCAGCACCTTGCGGGTCTCGGCCGCGGCCCAGACGCCGCCGAACATCCCCGTGCTCGACGAGAGCACGGCGATCGGCTTGTTCCGGACAGGCGACTCGGCCAGCGGGCGCGAGGCCCAGTCGAGCGCATTCTTGAGCACGCCCGGGATCGAGGAGTTGTACTCGGGCGTCGCGATCAGGATCGCGTCCGCCTCGTCGAGTGCCTCCTTCAACCGCCGAACCGCCGTCGGCTGGTCGCCCGGGACGTCGTCGTCGGCGTCGTACGGCGGGATCTCCTTCAGCTCGTCGTAGAGCACGACGTCGATGCCGTCGGGCGCGACGGCGGCAGCCGCCTGCAACAGGTCGGTGTTGTGCGACCCGGCCCGGAGGCTGCCGCTGATCGCGAGGATCCTCATCGAACTACGCCTGCACCAGCGCGAGGTTGGCGGTGATGACGACGTCGTCGGCGAGCGCCTGGCCGCCGCCCGGGAGCTCCAGGTTCCAGGTGATCCCGTAGTCGTGGCGGTTGACCGTCGTCTCGAGGTCGAAGCCGGTCCGCTGCTGCCCGTAGGCGTTCTCGAGCGGGCCGGTGACGGTGCCGGCGATCTCGACCGGGTGGGTGACGCCGCGGAGTGTCAGGTCGCCCTGGATCGAGACCCGGTCGCCGTCGCGCTCGATCGTGGTCGAGGCGAAGCGGAGCTCGGGATGCTGCTCGGCGTCGAAGAAGTCCGGGCTCTGCAGGTGGCCGGCGAGGTTCTCGTCGTCGACCTTGACGCTCGCGACCTTCGCAACGCCCTCGATGCGACCCTCGACAAGTGACGCGTCGTAGTCCTCGAAGGTGCCGCGGAACGTGCCGACGCCGTTGTAGCGGACGGCGAAACCGATGCTCGAGTGGACGGGATCGAGGTTCCAGGTGCCCGTCGGAATCTGCGTGGTCTGCTCTGTAGTGCTCATTGCTCTCCCTTGGTTCGGCGTGTAGACTTTCCTTGTGTCCGCAACAATAGAGGATAAACCTTGAGCAGTCAAGTATTGCGTCCGCAAGGAGTCGAGCTCGACGCGTTCGCCCGTCTGATGCGGGCGCACACCGTGTTGCGGAGAGAGCTCGACACGGAGGTGCTCCGGCCGCGTGGCCTGACGATCAACGACTTCGAGGCCCTGATGCACCTGGCGCGCGCCGACGAGCAGCGACTCCGGCGCGTCGATCTCGTCGAGCGCCTGATGCTGACGCCCTCGGGGGTCACCCGGCTCCTCGAGGGGCTGCAGGAGGCCGGTCTCGTCGAGAACGTCGCCTGCGAGTCCGATGCCCGCGCGACCTGGGCGCGGCTGACCGAGGACGGCAACGAGCTCCTCGAGTGCGTCGGCGTCACGCACGCCGCGCGCCTGCGCAGCCTCTTCCGCGACACCCTCAGCGAGGACGAGGTCGAGCAGCTCTCGGAGCTGCTCGGGAAGCTCCCCGGCGTCGGCGCCGGGTCCTGTACCGCGAGCTAGACGACGTACTCGTCCGCGATCGAGAGCACGTCGTCGAGGATCGCAAGACCCTCGTCGAGCTCTTCGCGCGTGATCGTCAGCGGCGGGCAGACCATGACGACGTTCCAGTGGGCCATCAGGTAGAGCCCGGCCTCGAGCGCGGCCTTCTGCAGGCGCGCGACCGGTGCCGCCGCCTCGCCGCCGGCGTTGAAGGGGACGAGCATCTCCCGCGTCTCGCGGCTCTTGACCAGCTCGAGCCCCCAGAAGAGGCCGAGCCCGCGCACGTCGCCGACCGACGGGTGCTTCGCGGCGAGCGCCGGCAACGCCTCGGCCAGATAGGCGCCGTGGTCGGCCGCGTTCTCGACGATCCCCTCCTCCTGGAAGGCCTCGATCGAGGCGACCGCCGACGCGCAGGCGAGCGGATGCCCGGAGTAGGTGAGCCCGCCGGCGAGGAACCGTCCGCGCAGCTGTTCCGCGATCGGCTCGCTGACGATCATCGCGCCGAGCGGCACGTAGCCGGAGTTGATCCCCTTCGCGACCGTGAGGATGTCGGGCACGACGTCCCAGTGGTCGCACGCGAACCACTCGCCCGTGCGCCCGAAGCCGGCCATCACCTCGTCGCAGATCAGCAGGATCCCGTGCCGGTCGCAGGTCTCGCGGATCGACTGGAGGTAGCCGTCGGGCGGGACGATGATCCCGTTCGTGCCGACGACGGTCTCGAGGATGACCGCGGCGACGGTGTGCGCGCCCTCGTACTGGAGGATCTCCTCCAGGTGCGGCGCGCCCGAGCACACGGGGCAGGGGTCGGGGTGCCCGGCGGGGCAGCGGTAGGTGTAGGGGTCGAGCATCCGCACGACGCCCGGCAGGCCCGGCTCGGCGTGCCAGCGGCGCGGGTCGCCGGTGAGCGTGATCGCCCCGCCGGTCGCGCCGTGGTAGCTGCGGTAGCGGGCGACGATCTTGTGGCGGCCGGTCACCCAGCGCGCGACCTTGATCGCGTTCTCGTTCGCCTCGGCGCCGCCGTTCGTGAAGAACGACATCTTCAGGTTGCCGGGCGTCACCTCGGCGAGCATCCGTGCGAGCGTCGAGCGCGGCTCGGTCGCCATCGGCGGCCCGATCGTGGCGAGCTTCTCCGCCTGCTCTTTGATCGCGGCGACGACCTTCGGATGCCCGTAGCCGATCGAGACGTTGACGAGCTGCGAGGCGAAGTCGAGATAGCGCTTGCCGTCGTAGTCCCAGAAGTAGCGGCCCTCCGCCCCCGCGACGGGGATCGGGTCGATCGCGTCCTGCACCGACCAGGAGTGGAGGACGAACTCCTTCGCGTCCGCCTTCACCTGTGCCCCGAGAGCCGGATTGGTCTCGATCGTCGCCATGGGGAGAGCCTATCCCGTCTGCGGGCTTGAAAGCAGTGATGCCGCGCGTCACGATCCGTGAGTGACGACGTCCGTGGCATTGCGCGGGGAGCTCCTCGAACGACAGCAGGCGCTCAACGCGCTACGCGAGAGCTGGGCCGCGGCCGTGGGCGGCAGGGGAGGCCTGACGCTCGTCGCGGGGGAAGCCGGCATCGGGAAGACCTCGCTTGTTCGCGGGTTCTGCGCCCAGGAGACGGGAGCGGCCACCGTTCTTCGCGGAGTCTGCGACGCCCTATTCACGCCGCGTCCGCTGGGCCCGTTCCTCGAGCTGGCGGCCGCGGCCGGGGGCGAGCTCGAGGACGCCGTTCGGACGGCCGCGGACAGCCACGACGTCGCGTCCGCGCTGATGCGCGAGCTGCGCGCCTCGGGCCCGACCGTCGTCGTCCTCGAGGACGTCCACTGGGCGGACGAGTCGACGCTCGACGTGCTGAAGCTCGTGGGCCGGCAGCTCGAGGACGTGCCCGCACTGCTCGTCGTCACCTACCGGGACGACGAGCTCGACCCGACGCACCTGCTCCGTCACCTCCTCGGACATCTCAGGGCGCGCACGCGGCTCGCCCTCGAGCGCTTGTCGTCCGACGCCGTCGCCGAGCTCGCGGCCACCGCGGGCCTCGATCCGGACGAGCTGTACCGGAGGACGGGCGGCAACCCGTTCTTCGTCACGGAGGTGCTCGCAGCTCCGGCGGACGAGATCCCCGAGACGGTGCGAGACGCCGTGCTCGGCCGCTGCGGACGGCTCAGCCCGCCGGCGCGGGTCCTCCTGGGCGCTGCCGCGGTCTCCCGTCCGGACGCCGAGCTGTGGCTGCTCGAAGCGCTGGCGCCCGCGGAGCTCGGCGCGCTGGAGGAGTGCCTTGCGTCCGGCATGCTCACCCCGGGTCTCGGGCGCGTCGGCTTCCGGCACGAGCTCGCCCGCGCGACCGTGGAGGAGTCCCTCTCTCCCGAACGCCTGATCACGCTGCACCGGCTAGCCCTCGCGGCGCTCGCGACGCCGCCGGCCGGATCGCCGGATCTCGCGCGGCTCGCGCACCACGCGGAGGCAGCCGGCGACGGCGCCGCAGTGCTGCGGTACGCGCCCGCCGCGGGCGAGCGGGCGGCCCACGTCGGCGCACATCGCGAGGCCGCAGACCACTTTCAGCAGGCGCTCCGCTTCGCCGAGGGCCTCGCGCCGGAGGAGCGCGCGGAGCTGCACCGCCGCCGAGCGCACGAGTGCTACGTCATCGACCAGATCGAGGAGGCGATCTCCTCGGCGAAGGCCGCTGTCGCCTGCCACCGGGAGCGCGGCGACAGGACGGCCGAGGGCCGGGCTATGGTCTTCCTCTCGTCGATCTCCTGGTGCCCCGGGCTGATCGCCGAGTCCGAGCGGGACGGGCACGAGGCGGTCGCCATCCTCGAGCAGCTTCCGCGAGGGCACGACCTCGCGAATGCGTACGCGAACCTGGCCGACCTTCGCCTGGACGCGGACGACCTCGACGGCGCGCGGTCCTGGGCGAC
>JANPKC010000097.1:0-6666 GCA_031425855.1 Actinomycetes bacterium
TCGTCGCACCGCAGACGACCGAGTTCGGCAGCAAGGTGGCGGTGCTCGGCGCACTCGCGATCGTCTGCGCCGCGCGCCCCCTGCTCGAGTTGGGGGGCGCGGCCGTGCGCAGGCGCGGCGGGTCGGCGTGGAGCGGGCGCGCCGCGGGCGCAGCCGGGCTTGCCGGCGCCGTCCCGTTCATCAGCCTGCTCGTCGTCGCGGGGATCCCGGCCCGGTCGAGCGCGGAGGCGACGGTCCTGCCCGGACCGGCCGGTCGCGTCGACGTCACGGTCGAGACGGCGCCGGGGATCGCGCCGATCGACGACGAGACGGCGCAGCAGATCGCGGCGGACGTCGTCGCCGACCTCGCGAACGAGTCCGACGCGCTTCGTCGCCGAGACCGTGCGCTCGCGACGGCCGGCGCGGACGGGGCCCGCCTCGCCTCCCTGTGGGAGCAGATCCGGTCGGCCGGAGGACGTGCGATCGACGTTCCCGACTACGCGGTCGAGCGCGTCCGGGTGCACCTCGAGCCCGCAGCCGGCCAGGCGCCGCCGACCGTCGTCGCGACGGTGGCCGGGACGGTCGAGCGCGGCGGCACGGCGAGGCCCTTCGTGGGGACGTTCGAGCTCGCACCGAGAGACGGCCGCTACCTGATCGTCGCCGCACGGGGGCCGTCGGCGCCCGCCTCCCGCCCCGCGACCCGCGCTCACGTGCTCGGCGGGGTGCAGCTCCGAGACGTCGCGGCCCAGGTCGGGCTCGACTTCAGGCATGCGGCGTTCCGCTTCGGGATGACGAACGAGCCGGCGGCGATGATGGGCGGCGGCCTCTGCTGGCTCGATTACGACGACGACGGCTGGATGGACCTCTTCGTCGTCAACGCGTACGGCGACGACGAGTACGTCCGCTGGACAGAACGCGGCGGCCTCCCCCGCAGCGCGCTCTTCCACAACGTGCGCGGGCGCTTCGAGGACGTGAGCCGCGGTTCCGGCGCCGACCTGCAGCTCCGCGGCAGCGGCTGCGTCGCCGCCGACCTCGACCTCGACGGCCACACGGACCTCTTCGTGACGACGGCCGGCTACAACGCAGCCACCAACGGCTACGACGCGCTGCTGTGGGGCAACGGCGACGGCACGTTCACGGAGGGCGCGCGCGCAGCCGGGATCAACGAGCCCGGCTGGCACTCCGGCGCGGCGGTCGGCGACGTCGACGGCGACGGTCTCCCGGATCTCTTCGTGGCGGGCTACGCCGACGTGAACACGCCCGTCCCCGGGTCGGCGGGCGGCTTCCCGTCCAACGTCGCGGGCGTCCGCGACCGGCTCTACCTCAACGAGGGCCGCGACGGGAAAGGGCACGCTCGGTTCCGCGAGGTGGGCAGGCGCGCCGGGCTCGAGGCGACCCAGGTCGACCACGGCCTCGGGGCGGTCTTCACCGACGTCGACGGCGACGGCCGGCTCGACCTCTACGTCGCGAACGACCTCGACCCGAACCGGCTCTACCTGAACGTCGCGCGCCCGAACGGTCTCGGGTTCCGCCTCGTCGAGCGCGCGCGTTCGCTGGGGATCGACGACCCGAACGCCGGGATGGGCATCGCCGCGGCGGACGTCAGCCTCGACGGGCGCGACGACCTCTTCGTGACGAACTCGCGCAAGCAGCTGCACGCGGTCTACCGCAGCTCCGGCGGGGCGTTCGCGGACGCGCGCCCCGACCTGGCGGCCGCGCTCGGCACGAACTTCACCGGCTGGGGCGTGTCGTGGATCGACCTCGACCTCGACGCCGACCTCGATCTCATCCTCGCGAACGGCGCGATCCCGCTCGAGAACCTGGCAATGGACGCGCAGCGGACGCAGGCGGTCGAGAACCTCCCGGGCGAGCGCTTCGCGGAGGCCGGTGCCGGCGTCGTGGCGCCGCGCAGCAACGGCCGCGGCCTCGCGGCGGCCGACTACGACAACGACGGCGACGTGGACGTCGCGATCAACTCGATCGGGGGCCGCCTGACCCTGCTGCGGAACACCGGTGCCCGCGGCCACTGGCTCGAGGTCGAGCTGGGCGCGTTCGCGCCCGGCACCGAGGTGACGGCCGTGCTCCCCGGTGGGCGGAGGCTCGTGCGGACCGCACGGGCGGGCGGCAGCTATCTCTCCTCCGAGGATCCGCGGCTGCACTTCGGCCTCGGAGCGGCGACCAGGGTTCGCGAGCTGGTCGCGCGCTATCCGGACGGCCGCGTAGCACGCCTCGGAAACGTCGCCGCGAACCGCATCGTGACGCTGACGCCGTAGAGTCCCGCGCATGACCGAGCACGTTCTCACCCCGGACGCGGTCGCGTTCCTCACCGAGCTCGAGCGCACGTTCGGGCCGCGCCGCCGCGAGCTGCTCGCCGCCCGGCACGAGCGCGCGCAGCGGCTGCGGGACGGCGAGCTGCCCGACTTTCTCCCGGAGACGCGCGATGTGCGCGTGGGCGACTGGCGGGTGGCGCCGGTGCCGGCCGAGCTTCAGGACCGCCGCGTCGAGATCACCGGCCCGGTCGACCGGAAGATGGTGATCAACGCGCTCAACTCGGGCGCGAAGATGTTCATGGCCGACTTCGAGGACTCGAACTCGCCGACGTGGGCGAACTGCATCGAGGGCCAGGTCAACCTGACCGACGCGCTCGAGCGGACGATCACGCTCGACACCGGCGAGAAGCAGTACTCCCTGAACGACGAGGTCGCGACGCTGCTCGTCCGCCCGCGCGGCTGGCACCTCGACGAGCGGCACTTCGACGTCGACGGCGCGCCGATCTCGGCCGGCCTGTTCGACTTCGGCCTCTACTTCTTCCGCAACCACGCGCGCGGCGGCACGTGGTTCTACCTGCCGAAGCTCGAGTCGCACCTGGAGGCGCGGCTCTGGAACGACGTCTTCACGTGGTCGCAGGATCAGCTGGGAGTGCCGCAGGGGACGATCAAGGCGACCGTCCTGATCGAGACGATCCTCGCGGCGTTCGAGATGGACGAGATCCTCTACGAGCTCCGAGAGCACTCGGCCGGCCTGAACGCCGGCCGCTGGGACTACATCTTCAGCGTGATCAAGAAGCTCGGGCACCGGCCGGAGTTCGTGCTGCCCGACCGCTCGGCGGTGACGATGGCCGTCCCGTTCATGCGGGCCTACACGGAGCTGCTCGTGAAGACGTGCCACGCCCGCGGCGCGCACGCGATGGGCGGCATGGCCGCGTTCATCCCCTCCCGGCGCGACGCCGAGGTGAACGCCGCCGCGCTCGCGAAGGTGCGCGAGGACAAGGAGCGCGAGGCGGGCCAGGGCTTCGACGGCACCTGGGTCGCCCACCCCGACCTCGTCCCGGTCGCGATGGAGATCTTCGACCGGGTGCTCGGCGAGCGGCCGAACCAGGTCGAGCGGCTTCGGCCGGACGTCACCTCGAATGCCGCCGACCTGCTCGACGTGAGCGCGACGCCCGGCGAGATCACGCCCGAGGGCCTGCACAACAACGTCTCGGTCGGGATCCAGTACCTCGCGGCGTGGCTGCAGGGCTCGGGCGCGGTCGCGATCTTCAACCTGATGGAGGACGCGGCGACGTCGGAGATCTCGCGCTCGCAGGTCTGGCAGTGGCTGCGCCACGGCCAGGTCACCCGTGACGACGTCGTGCGCGCGATCGAGGAGGAGACGGCCAAGCTGGACGGCGACTACGCCGAGGCTCGCGAGCTGTTCGAGCAGGTCGCGCTCGGGGAGGAGTTCGTCGAGTTCCTGACGCTCCCCGCCTACGAGCACATCGACTAGGACCCGCGGCCCGCGAGAATCGTCCGGGCGGCCCATTGCGCAGACCCCGCCTCGGCCGACAACCTGAGCAGATGAACGACGGACAGGTCCTGCTCTGGTGCGTCGCGCTGATCGCGCTCGAGCTCCAGCACCTGAAGTGGATCGTCTGGGAGCACTGGGACTGCCGCCGCTGCGGCGTCAAGCATCGAGCCTGCGGCCACGGCTCCCGGCTCGTGAAGTACTTCTAGCTCAGTCGCCCGCGACGAAGAACTGCCAGTCGCCGTCGGGCGTGATCGCGGTGCGGTAGCCGAGGTAGCCGGTGCTCGTCGGCCCCTGCATCTGCTCGACCTGCGCCTGCGTGTAGAGGCCGGCGTCCACGACCGCCTGCCAGTCCTCGTCGGTCGGCGTCTCCTCGTAGGCGGACGGCCAGGCGTACGAGCCCGTCTCGTTCCGGGCGTGCGGGATCGTCAGGATCGTGGCGAGCGCGCGCATCGGCAGCGGGCGCTCTGTCCCCGCCTCCTCGACGCTGCGCCAGTGCTCCGAGGCGTCCGTGCCGGCGCCGTAGCTGAACGTGAAGCCCTGGCCCTGCTCGAGCGCGATCTGCTCGAGCGTGTCGTAGTCGCAGGCCACGGCGGCGTCGAAGACGCGCTTGCGGACATCGGCGACGACAGCCGGCAGGTCCTGCTCGGGAAGCGTCAGGCGCAGGCCGGCGGTCGAGCACTCGACCTCGGGCTCGGGCTCCGTCGTCACGGGCGGGAGCGTCTGCGTCACCGTCTCGGTGACGGTCTCCGGCTGCGGCGCCGCCGTCTCGTCGGCGTCCTCCGTGCCGCACCCCGCGAGCGCGAGGGCGGCCAGCAGCAGAGCAGACAGGCGCCTCATACGGTCTCCGTTCGCTCGCGACGGGCGTTGCCCTGCCGCACGGCCGTAAGCGTCGTGTGTGGCGCGATCGCCTCCGGGTCGACGAGGAGGTGCAGCAGCGCGGGCCCGCCCGCCGCCAGCGCGCGCTCGAGCGCCGGGGCGAGCTCCTCGGTGCGCTCGACCCGCTCCCCGTGAGCGCCGAACGAGGCCGCGAAGGCTGCGAAGTCGGGATTCGAGAGGCTCGTGCCGACGACGCGGCCGGGGTACTCGCGCTCCTGGTGCATCCGGATCGTCCCGTACATGCCGTTGTCGACGACCAGGAAGAGCACCGCGGCGCCCTCCTGCGACGCCGTCGCGAGCTCCTGGCCGCTCATCAGGAAGTCGCCGTCGCCGGCGAAGCAGACGACCGTCCGCTCCGGGTGGACGATCTTGGCAGCGATCGCGGCGGGGACGCCGTAGCCCATCGCGCCGCTCGTCGGGGCGAGCTGGCTGCGGTAGCGGGTGTGCACCCAGAACCGGTGCGGCCAGGTGGCGAAGTTGCCGGCGCCGTTGCAGACGATCGCGTCGGGGACCCGCTCGCGCAGCACGGCCACGACCTCGCTCAGGTTCAGCGCCCCCGGCGAGGAGACCGGCTCGAGCGTGCGCAGGTAGTCGGCCCGGGCGGCCTCGACCCAGGCGCCGCGAGCCGGACTTTGTGTTCCTGTAACACAAGCTTCCCGCGCAGCCGCGGCGAACTCGGGCGAGCCGGCGTGGATCGCGAGCGCGGGCTGGTAGACGCGGCCGAGCTCCTCAGCGCCCGCGTGGACGTGCACGAGCGTCTGCTTCGGCAGCGGCGGCTCGACGAGCGTGTAGCCGCCGGTCGTCATCTCCCCCAGCCGCGGCCCGACGACGAGCAGGAGATCGGCCTCGGTGACGCGCGTGGCCAGCGCGGGGTCGATCCCGACACCGACGTGGCCGGCGAAGACGCGCGAACGATTGTCGACGTAGTCCTGGCGGCGGAAGGAGGTCGCCACCGGCAGCTCGTTGGCGTCGCAGAACGCCTCGATGTCCTCCGCCGCCTGCGCGCTCCACTTGCCGCCGCCGACAATCGCGAGCGGCCGCTCGGATCCGTCGAGCAGCTCGCTCAGCCGCTCCAGCTCGGCGCGGCCCGGATGCGTGAGCACCCGTCGGTACGGGCCGGGGTCGGCGACGTCGACCTCGTCGACCAGCATGTCCTCGGGCAGCGCGAGCACCACCGGCCCCGGCCTGCCCGCGGTCGCGACGGTGAACGCGCGGGCGAGCAGCTCCGGGATCCGCTCGGCGCTCTCGATCTGCGCCACCCACTTCGCCATCGAGTTGAACATGCGGCGGTAGTCGATCTCCTGGAACGCCTCGCGCTCGAGCATGTCGCGGCCGACCTGCCCGATCAAGAGGATCAGCGGCGTCGAGTCCTGGTAGGCGGTGTGGACGCCGATCGAGGCGTGCGTGGCGCCCGGGCCGCGCGTGACGAGGCAGATCCCGGGCCGGCCGGTCAGCTTGCCGTACGCCTCCGCCATGTTCGCGGCGGCAGCCTCGTGCCGGCAGGTGACGAGCCGGATCGGCGCGTCGTGGAGCGCGTCGAGCACGGCGAGATAGCTCTCGCCGGGCACGCAGAACGCGAGCTCGGCGCCGTGCAGCGCCAGCTGGTCGACCAGCACGTTGCCGCCGGTGCGGAGCATCAGAGCGCGTTCCAGAGTGAGGCCTCGTCGACGGGGCGCGCTGGGCGGTGCGAGGCAAGGACGCAGGGAGTCGTCGATATGCGGGCATATCGACGCGACTGAGGACGCAGCATCGTGCCGTCCAGCGCGTTCCGTCGACTCATAGCTTCATTCTGGAACACGCTCCTAGAGGTGGATCGCGCCCTGCGCCAGCGCGTCGCCGTTCGAGTCCTCGGCGCGAACGAGGACGACGCGGACGAACGAGCCGCGCCCCGAGACCTCGGCCGGCTCGACGAAGGCGCCGAACGGCTGCACCATCTCGCCGTCGACGGACAGCTCGCCGCGGAGGACGCAGCCGATCCCGGGCCCCTCGGCAAGGCCGCCGTCACGCTCGCAGCGCATCGCGTAG
>JANPKC010000098.1:0-2409 GCA_031425855.1 Actinomycetes bacterium
CGCAAGGCGAGCGGCGCTACCTCAACTGACGGCCGATTGCGGGCTCCTCTCTGGGGAGCCCGTAGTCGTTCTGGAGACTCGTTCGCGCGGCTTAGAGGAACTTGCGGATGCTCTCGCGGAGTACCGAGAGGCCGATCACGCGAGTGCTCTGGTCGATCTCGCCGATCGCGTCGGCCGGCACGAGGCGGCGGCCGCGCATGAAGCCGGAGCGGACTGCGAGCGCGTCGGGCTTGTCGGGCTGCGAGCCGTACATCGGCGACTCGACCCGGCCGACGACGCGGCCGCGGGCATCGGCGACCAGAAAGCCCTTGACGCTGCGGAGGTCGAGTTCGAGCGTGCTCATCCTGGTGAGAACGTACTCCCGTCGTTTGAAGTTTCTCCGGCTGCCGCGGTAAGAAGTTTGTAAAGGGGCCCGGACGGCGCCCCCTAGAATCGATGTGTGGACGCCCCCGCCCGCCACCTGCGGCTGCTGACCGAGACGATCGCCGCGGTCAACTCGACGCTCGACCTCGAGGAGGTGCTCGCGCTCGTCGCGAGCAAGGTCGCCGACGCGCTCGGCGCCGACGCCTGCTTCGTCTATCTCTACGACGAGCGCGCGAACGAGCTGGTGCTGCGGGCGACGCACGGGACGAGCGTCGAGGAGATGACGCGCCGTCCGCGGATGCGCCCCGGCGAGGGGATCACGGGAGCCGCGGCTGCGGAGCGGGCGCCGATCGCGATCGCGGCGCACGCTCACCTCGACCCGCGCTTCAAGCTCTTCCCGAACCTGCCCGAGGACGAGTACGAGTCGATCCTCGCGGTGCCGATCCTTGCCCGGGACGAGCTCGAGGGCGCCCTGAACGTCCGGACGCGCGCGCCGCGCGAGCACAGCGAGGCCGAGATCGACCTGCTCGTCGCGATCGCGTCGCAGGTGGCGCAGTCGATCCAGCACGCGCGGCTCTACGCCGACGCCCAGCGCCGCGTGCACGAGCTGGAGGCGCTGGCGCGGATCTCCGAGGCGGTTTCCGAGTCGCTCTACCTGGAGGAGTCGCTCGAGGCGATCGTGAAGACGACGATCGCGGCCGTCGACGCAACCGGGGCGGCGCTCGTGCTCGAGGACGGCGAGATCGCCTGGCCCGAGGGCCGGGCGGGCGCGTTCAACGTGCGGCTGCCGCTGCGCTGGAAGCGGCGGCAGATCGGCGAGCTCGTCTGCGACCGCGACAGGCCCTTCTCGGACGAGGACCGGCAGCTGCTCGAGGCGATCGCCCACCACGCGGCCGTCGCGCTCGAGCACGGGCGCGCGGTCATGCGCGGCGTCCTCGCCCAGGAGATCCACCACCGGGTCAAGAACAACCTCCAGACCGTGGCGTCGCTGCTGCGCCTGCAGGCCCGCGCGCCCGAGGTGGACGCGCGCCGGGCCCTGACCGACTCCGTCAACAGGATCCTCGCGATCGCGGCTGTTCACGAGGTGCTGACCGAGCATCGCGAGGACGACGTCGACCTGCCGAGCTGATCGAGCGGCTCCGCGCGATGCTCGTGCAGGGGCTGGTTGCGGGCAAGTCCGTCGAGGCCGAGCTCGAGCCGGTCTCACTCGCCGGCGACCGTGCGACCGCGCTCGCCCTCGTGTTCAGCGAGCTCTTCCAGAACGCGCTCGAGCACGGCGGCGGCACGGTGCGGATCGAGCTCGCGCGGCGCGGCGACGACGTCGCGCTCGCCGTCACAGACGACGGCGGCGGCCTGAACGGGAGCGGCGACGGCACCGGGCTCTCGATCGTTCGCGCGCTCGTCCGCGAGGAGCTTGCAGGGACGATCGAGCTGACGAGCGAGCCGGGGCTGCGCGCCGAGGTCGTGTTCCCCGCATGAGGCTTCTGATCGCCGAGGACGAGACGATCATCCGCATGGATTTGCGTGCGCTGCTCGAGGCGGCCGGCTTCGAGATCTGCGCCGAGGCGCGCGACGGCGAGGAGGCGGTCGAGCTGGCGCGGAAGGAGCTTCCCGATCTGGCCGTGCTCGACGTGAAGATGCCGCGGCTCGACGGGATCGAGGCGGCGAAGCGGATCCTCGAGGAGCGGCCGATCCCGATCGTGATGGTGACCGCGTACGGCGAGCGCGAGCTGGTCGCCCGCGCCGTCGAGGCGGGCGTCTTCGGCTACCTCGTGAAGCCGTTCCGGGAGACCGACCTGCTGCCCGCGATCGAGACTGCGCGGGCCAGGCACGAGGAGCTGTCGGCGCTGCGCGAGGAGGCGGAGTCGCTCGCCGACGCGCTCGCCGCGCGGAAGGCGATCGAGCGCGCGAAGGGGCTGCTGATGGCGAAGGAGGGCCTGTCTGAGCAGGACGCGTTCGCACGGCTGCGCAAGGCGAGCCAGGTCTCGGGCAAGCCGCTGAAGGTGGTCGCGGAGGCCGTCGTCGCGACGCTCGACGCCTAGTAAC
>JANPKC010000099.1:0-7267 GCA_031425855.1 Actinomycetes bacterium
CGGCGAGATCGCGCCCGGCGGACTGGACGCCTCTCCGAACGGGGAGCGACTGCTGTTCGCACGCGACCGGTCGATCTGGGTGGCGGAGTTCGACGGCTCCGGGATGAGGCGCCTGACGACGCCGGCCACGAACCAGTCCGACTTCAGGCCCGCGTGGGCGCCTAAGGGGAACCAGTTCGCGTTCGGCCGCGACTCCGACGGGCTCACGAACGAGCTGTGGGTCGGGAGGATGAACGGCGAGCAGTTGCGGCTGACCGACACTCCGGCCCGGCACGAGGAGTATCCGTCGTGGTCGGCCACGGGAGACGAGATCCTGTTCTCCGGCTTCTTCAACGCCGCTCCCGCGAAGCTCTACCGCATCGCTCCCGACGGCTCGGGCGACACGGAGGTGTCGACGATCATGCACGCGCCGTTCCTGGACACGTTCTCCCGCGACGGCCGCGACGCCAGCCTGTGGCACCAGATCATCACGGGTACCCAAGTCACCGTCGTGCAGGCGAACGGCAAGGTCGAAGTCTCGATCGGCGCAGGGGCGACGCAGGGAGGCCCGTTCAACAACATCGACGGGCACTACGGATCGCAGTGCTCGCTGCCAGGCGACTTCGACATCCAGGTCGACTACGCCGCGCTCGACTGGCCCGGCGCCAACGGCACGCAGGCCGCCCTGCAGGCGTTCTTCGCCAACGCGTCCGTCGCCCGCGACAGCCAGGTCTGGGGCGAGCAGTACGTGACGTGGCTCGACGGCGTCGGCGGCCACACGACGACCGAGGAGAACGCGGGGTCGCTCCGCCTCGTTCGGGCAAACGGTCGCTTCCGCGCGTTCTGGCTCTACGAGGGCGTCTGGGTGCCGATCCGCTCCGCACCGGCGAACACGACGCCGGTCGTGTTCGGCTTCTCGCTGCAGTCCTTCAACAACCAGTTCGCGCATCAAAGCGTCAAGGTCGCGTTCGACAACTTCCGGCTCGCGTCAGGTGACGTCTCCTGCCCGAGCTGGTGGGCGTCGATCTTCGGCGACCTCGGCTAGCGAGGTGAGGTCCGGCGCCGCCCGACGGCGCCGGACCTCTACCCTCTCGCGATGGACCTCGGGCTGACAGGGCGCACGGCCATCGTCTGCGGCGCGTCCGCCGGGATCGGCCTCGGCTGCGCGGAGGCGCTTGCCGGCGAAGGTGCGAACGTCGTCATGTTCGCGCGGCGGGCCGACGTGCTCGAGCGCGAGGCCGAGCGGCTGGGCGCCGTCCCGGTGGCCGGTGACGTCAGGAGCCCCGCCGATCTCGAGCGGCTCGTCGCCACCGCGGTCGAGCGCTTCGGCGGCGTCGACGTCGTCGTCCTCAACTCCGGCGGCCCGCCCCGCACCGGCTCGTTCGAGTTCTCGGACGAGCAGCTCGAGGACGCCGTCGACCTGCTCCTGACCAGCTCGATCCGGCTCGTGCGCCTCTGCCTGCCCCACCTGGAGGCGAGCGGCCGCGGCCGCGTGATCGCGATCACGTCCAGCGCGGTCAAGGAGCCGATCGAAATGCTCGCCCTCTCGAGCGCCGTCCGGCCAGGGCTCGTGGGCTGGCTGAAGACCGCATCGCGCGAGCTCGGCCCGAAGGCGATCACCGTCAACTCCGTCGCCCCCGGCCGGATCGACACCGAGCGGATCAGGGAGGTCTTCCCGGACGGGCCGAGCGAGGGCGACCTGGCGACGATTCCGCTGCGCCGGCTCGGGACGCCGCGGGAGATCGGGGACGTCGTCTGCTTCCTCGCCTCCGACCGCGCCTCGTACGTCACCGGGGCGGCGATCGGCGTCGACGGCGGCCTGCTCCGGGGCACGCAGTGAGGTTCGGCCGTCTGGTCGGCGCGGGGCTCGTCCTCGGCGCGCTGACGGTCGGCGCGCTCTGGATCCTGCCCTCGGACAGCTACCTCGTGCTCCCGGACACCGCGAAGCCGCTCGCCGACAAGGTCGAGGTCGAGGGTGAGAAGGCGCACCCGCCGGGAGGGATCTACTACGTCGACGTCGTGCTGCGAAAGGCGTCCCTGCTGGAGGAGCTCGCGTCGGTGACGCGGCCGGAAGGCGCCGGGATCCTCTCCGAGCAGTCTCTCGTCCCGCCCGGGTCGGACTTCGGCGAGCGGCGGCGCCAGAACCTCCAACAGATGGACCGCTCGCAGGAGGTCGCCGCCGCAGTGGCGCTGCGCGAGCTCGGCTACGACGTCGACGCCGAGCCGGAGGGAGCGCTCGTCGTCGCCGTCGCGGCAGGCGCGCCGGCGACCGGCAAGATCGCGCCGACCGACGTGATCGTCGGAGTCGACGGCAAGGCCGTGCGCACACCCGACGACCTGCGCCGCCTGATCGCCACCCGCGAGCCCGGAGAGAAAGTGAAGCTCCGCGTTCGCCGCGGAGCAACGACGAGTGTGATCGAGGTTGGGACGATTGCGAGCCCCGACGAGGCTGACCGGCCCATCGTCGGGATCCAGGTCGAGCAGTCGGCGGACATCCGCCTGCCGATCGACGTCGAGATCGACCTCGCAGGCGTCGGTGGGCCGTCGGCCGGCCTCGCGTTCGCGCTCGACATCGTCGAGGAGCTGCGCGGGACCGTGGACCGCGGCCTCAAGGTCGCGGCCACCGGCGAGATCGAGCTCGACGGCGACGTGCTTCCGATCGGCGGCGTCAAGCAGAAGGTGATCGGCGCGCGCCGCTCCGGCGCGGACGTGTTCCTCGTGCCTGCTGGGGACAACGCGACAGAAGCACGGCAGCATGCAGGGGATTTGCGAATCATCCCTGTGGAGAGTTTTCGACAGGCGTTGCAGATGCTGGCAACGCTGGCGAGAAAACCCTAGTTAGCAGGCATTTTTTCTGCCCTCGAATCCTCCGGAAATTGCACGGTTTTCCTCGAAAGGGGGCTTGATGCGTCTCGACCCGATCGCCACAATGGCCCGAGTCCGGAGGGGACGAGACACGAGCAAGAGGGGATATGGGCAAACGCACCGACGCAAAATGCAGTGACTGCTACTTCCGCTGCGCGGGGCTGTGCGCTCTCCCCGGCGACAACCCCTGCCCGACGTTCCGTCACGCGACGGCGGGTGCGCTCGAGCCACCCCGGCAGCCGCGCCTCGTCCCCGTTCCGGCTGTCGCGCCCGGCTTCGCCGCGTAGGCTTCCGGCGATGGAGTCACCGCGTGAGGAGTTCGACCGCAGCTGGCAGCCCCGGCTCTGGATCACGCTCGGCCTGCTGATCCTGATCGCCGGCTACCTGATCGCCTTCGTCGTCGGCAACGACGAGCAGGCATCGGTCGACTTCGTCTTCGGCGAGGCGCGCACCTCGCTGATCTGGGTGATCCTGCTCTCGCTGCTGGCGGGGCTCGTCGGCGGCGTGCTGCTCTCGCAGCTGCACCGGCGCCGTCAGGCGCGGATGACTCAGGAACGCAGCAGCGACGCGAGCGTCGAGACGCCCTCGCCGATCTCCGACGGCGACGCGTAGCTGAACGCCAGGCGCGCGGAGCGGCTGCCGCTCCCGTCCGGAAAGAAGTCGGAGCCCCTGACGAACGTGACGCCTGCGGCCTCGGCACGCGCGAGCAGACCGGTCGCGTCGGCCGGCAGGTCGACCCAGAGGAAGTAGCCGCCCTCGGGCTCGCTCCACGTCGCTTCGCCGGCGAGCTCCCGCTCGAGCGCATCGAGCATCGCGTCGCGCCGGGCACGCAGGAGGCCCTTGATCCGCTCCAGGTTGGGCTCGAAGGCGCCGCGGTCGATCAGCTCGAACACCGTCGCCTGAGTCAGGAACGGCGGCGAGATGTAGTTCGAGACCGCTCGTGCCTCGATGCGGGCGGCGAGCTCCGCCGGCGCGGCGAACCAGCCGACGCGCACCCCGGGGGCGACGGTCTTCGAGAACGACGATGCGTAGGTGACGAGCTCGCCCCCCTCGAGCTCGTGCAGCGACGGCGGCGGCTCTCCCTCGTAGCGGACGAGGCCGTACGGGTCGTCCTCGAGCACGGGCACGCCGTACGCACGCGCCAGCTCGACCACCCGCTCGCGACGCTCGGTCGAGAGCGACCGGCCGCTCGGGTTCTGGAAGGTCGGGATCGTGTAGAGAAAGCTCGTCTCCCCCGCGGCGAGCTCGCGCTCGAGCGCCTCCGGGTCGAGCCCCTCGCCGTCCATCGCCACCGGGACGACGTCCGCCCCAAGGCGCGCGAGGATCCTTAGCGGGCGGTCGTACGTGGGCGCCTCGACCAGCACCCGGCCGGGACGCTCCGCCAGCAGCTCCTCGGCGTAGAAGACGAAGCCCTGGAGACCGCCGTTGGTGACGATCACGCGGGCGGGATCGACCGCGTGCCGGGCTCCGAGCCACTCCCGCAGAGGCGCGTAGCCGCCGCCGGGCCCGTAGGCCAGCACGCCCGCGTCTCCGAGCACCGCCGAGCGCGCGCAATCGGCCAGCAGCTCGGCGTCGAGGCACTCCGGCGCGGGCGCGCCTCTGGCGAACGAGATCACGACTACACCCTATTGGCGGACGCGGAGGGCCGACCCTGCTGCTACCGTGTGCCTCATGGACGGCGTGGTGTCGTCCTGTGAGGTTTGTTCTTCTTCGGTTTTTCCTGCGCGTTGCAGCCAGGCGGTCGAGGCAGGCGGATCTCGACCGAACACGAAGGAGTCAAATAGCAATGCAATCTTTCCTCGAGCTGGGTGTGTCCGCGCGCGTCGCGCAGGCACTCGCCGAGCGCGACATCCATGCACCATTCAGAATCCAGGGCCTCGTCCTCCCGGACGCCCTCGCCGGCCGCGACGTGCTCGCGAAGTCGCCGACGGGCTCCGGCAAGACGCTGGCGTTCGCAGTCCCGATGGTCGAGCGGCTGAAGGGCTCCGAGGCACGGCCCTCCGGCCTGATCCTCGTCCCGACACGCGAGCTCGCCGCCCAGGTGACGGCCGAGATCGGCACGATCGCCCCTGCCCACGACCTTCGGGTCGCGGCGGTGTACGGCGGGATCTCGATCGGCTCGCAGGCCAAGGCCTCACGCGACGCGCACATCCTGGTCGCGACGCCGGGCCGCCTGCAGGATCTGATCGAGCGCAGGATCGTCTCGCTCGACGGTGTCCGCATCCTCGTCCTCGACGAGGCCGACCGGATGCTCGACATGGGCTTCCAGCCGCAGGTCGACCGGATCGTCGCCCGGCTGCCCAAGCAGCGCCAGACGATGTTCTTCTCGGCCACGCTCGACGGCAAGGTCGGCGAGCTGGCACAGGCCTATACGACGAACGCCGGCCGGTACGAGGCCGAGCTCACGGTCGACCAGCAGCAGGGTGAGATCGACCACCAGTTCCTGCCGGTGACGGCAGACAACAAGGTCGAGACGCTCGCCGGCCTGCTCGCACAGGAGCGCGGGCTCGCCCTGGTCTTCGTCCGCACCAAGCGCGGCGCCGACCGTCTCGTCCAGAAGCTCGCCCGCCAGAACGTGACCGCGGTCGCGATGCACGGCGACATGAACCAGAACCAGCGCGAGCGGGCGCTGAAGCGCTTCGAGAACGGCACGGTCAAGGTGCTCGTCGCCACCGACGTCGCCGCCCGCGGCCTCGACCTCGACGACATCACACACGTGATCAACTTCGATCCGCCGGAGGAGCACACCGCGTACGTCCACCGCGTCGGCCGCACGGGCCGCGCCGGCCGCAACGGCACGGGCGTCACGCTCGTCCTCCCGGAGCAGCAGGCCGAGGTCAGCCATGTGGCGCGGATGCTCGGGCACACCGAGACGTTCGTCAGCCAGGGCATGACCGTCGCCCCGCCCCGCCTCGTCTACCAGTCGAAGCGGCGCAACTCCAAGTGGGGCCCCTCCCGGCCCCGCCGCAAGATCTAGCACCTAGCTCAGTCTTTCTGGGCTTCACCCCCGCGCGCCGCCCGACACGGGTGCGCGCGGGGGCACTCGCTTTCGCCGGATAGATTCCGGCCGTGGACGCCGCTGCCCGCTCCGAGATCGCCGATCCCTCGCTCGCTCCCGCGGGCGAGCAGCGGATCCGCTGGGTCGCGAAGCACTCGCCCGTCCTCAACCGGCTCGCCCGCGAGCGCCTCTCCGACGGGGCGTTGCGCGGCAGGCGCGTCGCCGTCGTCGTCCACCTCGAGGCCAAGACGGCGTACCTCGCGACGCTGCTCGCCGACGCGGGAGCGCAGGTCGTCGCGTCGGGCTCGAACCCCGGCTCGACCCAGGACGCGATCTGCGCCGCGCTCGTCGGGCGCGGGATCGAGGTGCATGCGCGCCACGGCGCCTCGCCGGAGGAGTTCGACGCGGCGCTGCTCGCGGTCGCCGACACGAAGCCCGAGATCGTCGTCGACGACGGCGCCGAGTTGACGGCACGGATCGTCGAGCACCGGCCGGAGGTGGCGGCGGCGCTCGCGGGCGTGACCGAGGAGACGACGACCGGCGTCGCGCGGCTCCGCGCGATGGCGGCGGCCGGGCGGCTCACCTTCCCCGCGATCGCCGCCAACGACGCCCTCTGCAAGCACCTGTTCGACAACCGCTACGGGACCGGCCAGTCGACGCTCGCGGCAATCGACCGGCTCACGAACCTCAACTTCTCCGGCCGCGAGTTCTGCATCGTCGGCTACGGCTGGGTCGGCAAGGGGCTGGGGCGCGCCGCCCGCGGTGCGGGCGGGCGCGTCACCGTCGTCGAGATCGACCCGGTCGCGGCGCTCGAGGCGCACATGGACGGCCACCGCGTCGCCTCGCTCGCCCAGGCGCTGCCGGACGCCGACGTGCTCATCTCGGCGACGGGAGCGATCGACTGCGTCCCGGCCGAGGCGCTCAGGTTCCTGAAGGACGGCGTCCTGATCGCGAACGGCGGCCACCACGAGCGCGAGGTCGCGATCGACGGGCTCGGGCCCGGCGAGGAAGTGCGGCCGGGCGTCACCGAGCACCCGCTTCCGGCGGGCGGCCACGCCTATGTGCTCGCCGGCGGCCGGCAGACGAACGTCGCCGGCGGGGACGGCCACCCGGTCGAGATCATGGATCTCTCCTTCTCCGTGCAGGCGCTGTCGGCGCATCTACTCGCGCGCGGCGGCCTCGAGCCCGGGCTGCACCGCTTCCCGGACGAGCTCGACCGCGAGATCGCGCGGACGAAGCTCGCGACGCTCGGCCTCTCGCTCGGCGAGCCGACGGACAAGCAGCGTGAGTTCCAAGCGCGCTGGTCCGTCTAGCGGTGCCATAGGGTTGCGCCGTGCCGTTCACGCTCAGGAACATCAAGGAGGATCTGGAGGACATCGGCTTTCGGTTCGACGGTGCGCCGGACCTCGAGTTCCGCGCGGCGAC
>JANPKC010000100.1:0-4415 GCA_031425855.1 Actinomycetes bacterium
GGGGTCGACGCCGACGGCACGGCGGTGCCGATCCTGCGCGGCGACGCCTGGCAGCTGGCCTAGGACTGCGGTGCACGGCCTGATCTTCGCCGGCCTGCGCGACTACTCGATCGACCGCCTCGGGGACGAGCGTGCGGCCGAGCTGTGGGCCGACCGGGCCTTCGCGATCGACGAGTCCTACGAGGACGAGTGGTTCGGGGCGCAGCTCGATCGCCTGGCCGCGGCGACCGGCGAGCAGCGCGATCGCGTCGAGACCGGGTTCGGCGTCTTTGCGGCGCGGCGGACGTTCCCCGCCCTGTACCCGGACTACTACGCCGCGAGCGAGGACGTGTTCGCGTTCCTGCTCGGGATCGAGGAGAAGATCCACGAGCTCGTGCGCGCGACGATCGCCGGAGCCAGGCCGCCGCACCTCCACGTGCAGCCGCTGGGGGGCGAGGGCGTGCTGATCTCGTACACCTCCGAGCGGCAACTCTGCCGCCTGCTCGAGGGCCTGATCCTGGGAACGGCCGAGGAGCTCGGCCCGAAGGTCGACGTCGAGGAGGTGCAATGCATGTTCCGCGACGATCCGGGCTGCGTCTTCACCGTGGTGGCGTCGGAGCATGGCTGAGCCGGCGCTGCCCCTGACCGGCGGCTGCGGCTGCGGCGCCGTGCGTTTCGAGGTGCGCGAGCCGTTCGCCTCCGCGAGCTACTGCCGCTGCACGCGCTGCCAGCGCAGGACGGGCACCGCCGCGTCGGCCAACGGGCGCACGGTGCCCGGCTCGTTCGAGGTCGTCTCGGGCGGCGAGCATCTGCGCTCGTGGGCGCCTGACGGCGGCGCCGAGAAGGTCTTCTGCGGCCTCTGCGGCTCGGCGGTCTTCAGTCGCCACGACGGCGACCCGCCGACGATCGGCGTCCGCCTCGGCGCCGTCGACGGCGACCCCGGCATCGTGCCGCAGTGGCACCAGTACGTCGCCTACGCCGCAAGCTGGGAGGAGATCCCGGACGACGGCCTTCCTCGCTACCCGGAAGGGCAAGACGTAGCGCCCGGTCGCGCGGGCCGGCTTCGAACTGCTTCATCGGGGGGCGTCCACGTCGCCGGCTCCGGTCAGGCGAGACCGCGGCACCTGAGAGGGAATCCTTAGCGCTGCTTCCTTCCGGACCTGACGCGGTTCGGATGCTCCCAGTGCGCGGAACCCGACCATCGACGCCACGTGCGCGAAGCCTGATCCCGTTGAAGCCGCCCTCGGACGGCGTTCGGTCCCGCTGGAGCGGATGTCGGGTTCAGGGAACCGCTAACTCCCCACCTAGCGCGACCGGGCGAGAAGGAGCCTAGCAGCGCCGCTATCCTGTGCACGTCCCGGGCGCATAGCTCAGCGGGAGAGCGCTCGCTTCACACGCGAGAGGTCCCTGGTTCAATCCCAGGTGCGCCCACCTCACACACTCAGCGCGACGCTATCGCCGAGACGGCCGTGCTGAGCATCGCGGCCTCGGCTTCGGAGTCTCCGATCCGGCCGCCCTGGATCTCCCTGCTCGCGGTGTGCACGATCGCGCGGATCACGGCGAGATGCCATGCGACGGGGAGATCGTGGCGGAAGACGCCCGCCTTCTGGCCGCGCTCGATCAGGGGCTCCAGCTGGTCGAGCATGGGAACGTGGCGCCGGTGGAGCTCCTCGGCGGAGAGGCGCGCCGTGTTGAGAGCGAGCAGACCGTGGAACTGCGCGAGTTGCCGCCAGGTGGCTCGCAGCACTCGCTCCAGTGCCTCCACCGGCTCGCCGCGGTCGGGCTCGGCGCCGCTCATCGCCTCGACGACCTGCCCGACGGCGTATTCCATGACGGCGTCGAGGAGAGACTCCCGGGTCGGGAAGTGGACGTAGATCGTGGCGCGGACGACCCCGGCACGGCGAGCGATCTCCGACATGCTGCTGTCGGGATCGCTCGCCAGCGCGGCCAGGGCGCCGTCGAGAATCGCCGCGACACTGCGGTCCGCATCGGCCCGGCGGCGCCTGGGCGCGGACGTCTCGGCAGGGCTCGTCGGCTTCGCCATCGTCAGTGGATCGGCATCGCGCTCGGGCTCAGCCGCAGCTTCGGCACGAAGTGGCGGGCCTGCGGGAGAACGGCGAGAGCGACCAGGCTGGCGAGACTAGCGAGAAGACCGGCTGCGACGAACGCGTGCGCGATCCCCGACGCCGCCTGCGGGCCTGCGATTGCGCCGCTTCCCGCCGCGATCGTCGAGAAGATCGCGATCCCGACGGTGCCGCCGATCTCGTGGCCGGTCGAGTTGAGGCCGGAGATCATCCCCGTCTCCTCGTCGCGGGCGCCGGTGAGGATGGCGATCGAGACGGAGACGACGGCGACGCCGAGCCCGAGCCCGGCGACAAGCATTCCGGGCAGGACGTCACGGACGTAGCTGCCGTTCTCCCCGACGTGGGCGAGCAGGGTCATGCCGGCCGCGGCGACGAGGAACGCTCCCGCGAGCGGGCCGCGAATGCCGTGCTTGCCGACGATGTGCCCGGCCGCGTGGGCCCCGACTCCAGCGGCGAGCGCGAGGGGGACGAAGGCGAGGCCGGTCGCGAGAGGGCCCATGCCGAGGACGTTCTGCAGGTAGAGCGAGCTGAGCAGGAAGAGGCCGAACATCGAGCCGGCCGCGGCGAGCATCAGGAAGAGGCCGCCGCCGACAGCGCGGTCGGCCAGACGCTCGACGCGCAGCAGCGGCGTGTCCGTGCGCAGCTCGAGAGCCGCAAAGGCCGCGAGGCCGGCAAGCCCGCCGATGCCCGCGAGAAGCGTCTGGGCGGAGCCCCAGCCGGCGCTCTCGGCCTGCGTGATCGCGAAGACGATTGCGCCCAGGCTCGAGGTCGCGAGAACGGCACCGCGGAGGTCGAGCCCCTGCCAGCGCGGCTTCTGCGGATCCGGCGGGATCACCCTCAGGGCGGAGATCGCGAGCACGCCTGCCACGGGGAGGTTGACGTAGAAGATCATCCGCCAGTCGGTGAACTCGGTCAGGACGCCGCCGACGAGCACGCCGAGCGCCGCGCCGGCGCCTCCGACCGCGCCCCAGGCGGCGAGGGCCTTCGCCCGCTGGCCTCCCTGGAAGGCGGCCATGATGATCGAGAGCGCTGCGGGAGAGAGCATCGCCGCGCCGAGCCCCTGGCCCGCGCGAGCGGCGAAGAGCTCGCCGGCGGTGCCGGCCATCGCCGAGGCGAACGAGGAGACGGTGAAGATGCCGAGGCCGGTCAGGAACATCCGGCGCCGACCGAGCAGATCGGCCGCGCGGCCGCCGAAGAGGAGCAGGCTTCCGAAGATGAGCGAGTAGCTCGTGATCGTCCAGCTGATGCTCGACCCGGTGAGCTGCAGGTCGCTTGCGAGGCTCGGCAGCGCGATGTTCACCGCCGTGATGTCGAGGATCACCATCAACTGGGCGACGAGCAGCACGAACAGCAGGATGCCGCCGTTCTTGCCGGCGGGCGCGTCGCCGTGGGAGGCGAGGTGGCGATGACGAAGGCTGTGAGCGGGCTTCGGTGCCGTTGCGGTGGTCTTGGCTCTGTGCAGCATCTGGATCACTCCTCCTAAGTCGGACGTCGTTGTCTGTGTTAGTAAATCAGACATCAGTGTCCGATGTCAAGCCCCGGTGATACATCTCTCCGGATGGCGGCTGCGGAGGTCATTCGAGAGCGGCTCGAGAGCGCGTTCGCGCTCTACGACGAGCTCGTCGCCGCGCTGCCCGAGCCGGTGCTCGCGTCGGCACTTCCCGGGTTGCCCTCCAACGCGATCGGCGACCAGCTCTGGTGCGTGGTCGGCGCGCGGGAGAGCTTCGCCCGCGCGATCGAGGCGGGCGAGTGGTCGGGCTTCGCCTGCTCGCTGTCGGCCGCCGGGTCGCGCGAGCGGCACGCCGTCGCCGGCGCCCTGTCGAGCTCGGCGGATGCTGTCCTCGGGGCGGTCGCTGCGCTCGACTCCGACGACGACCCCCGCGTGCGCCTCACACTCCAGTTGCTCGAGCACGAGACGGCGCACCACGGTCAGCTGATCCGCTACCTCTACGGGCTGAGGCTGCAGATCCCGCCCGGCTGGAAGACGCGCTACGCACTCGACTGATCGGCGGCGACCGGGAGTCCGGCGCGACTCGACTAAGATCGCTCCGGTGACCGCGCTCTACCGCAAGTACCGGCCGCTGGACTTCGACGACGTCGTCGGCCAGGAAGCGGTCGTGCGGACACTGCGGAACGCGATCGAGCTCGACCAGCTCCGCCAGGCGTATCTCTTCGCCGGCCCGCGCGGCACCGGCAAGACCTCGATGGCGCGGATCCTCGCGAAGGCGCTCAACTGCGTCGCCGGCCCGACGGCGACCCCCGACAAGGTCTGCAACCCCTGCGTGTCGATCGCCAACGGGACGTCGCTCGACGTCGTCGAGATGGACGCCGCCTCGCAGCGCGGGATCGACG
>JANPKC010000101.1:0-1780 GCA_031425855.1 Actinomycetes bacterium
GCGCGCGCGTCCTCCTCGCCGACCGCGCCCGCTTCCCGCGCGACAAGCCGTGCGGGGGCGGACTGACGGGACGTGCGGTGCGCGAGCTGCCGGTCGACGTCGCGCCGGTCGTCGAGGACGTCGTCTGCTCGTTCGAGATCCGGCTCGGCTACCGGAAGCGCTTCGAGCGCCGCAGCGAGGCGCCGCTCGTCCTGATGACCCAGCGCCGGCGGCTCGACGCCTTCCTGGCCGAGCAGGCGGCGGCGGCCGGTGCTGTCTTTCGCGACGGTGTCACGGTCGACAGGCTGACGGTCGGACCGGACGGAGCCGACCTCCGGGTCGGCGGCGACGCCGTCCACTGCGACGTGCTCGTCGGCGCGGACGGGGTCAACGGCACGACCGCCCGCGCGGCCGGCCTGGGCGGCGGCATCCTCTACGGGATCGCGCTCGAGGGGAACGGGCCGCTGCACCCGCACCAGCGCGGCAAGGCGACGGTCGAGCTCGGCGTCGTCCCGGGCGGCTACGGCTGGGTGTTCCCGAAGGCGGGCCACGCCAACTACGGCGTCGGCGGCTGGGCGGCCGAGGGGCCGAGGCTGCGCGCGCACCTGGCGCGGCTCTGTGCGGAGCACGGTGTCGACGCCGCCCGGCTGGCCGACCTGCACGGACGCCGGCTGCCGATCAGGCGAACGGCGGCCGCTGCGCGCGGGCGCGCCCTGCTCGTCGGCGACGCGGCGGGCCTCGTCGACCCGCTCTCGGGGGACGGGATCTACGAGGCGCTCGTCTCGGCGCGGCTCGCGGCGGAGGCGATCGTCGCAGGCGGGCTCGAGGAGTACGAGGCGCGGCTCGAAGGCGCGCTCGGCCGCTTCGCCGCCACCTCCTGGAAGGCGAAGCTCGTGCTCGACCGGCACCCGCGGGCCGCGTTCGAGATCGCCCGGATCCCGGCGGTGTGGCGGGTGATCGCGGGACTGCTGTCCGGCGACGTCACTCACCCGAGTGACGCCCGCGGCCTGGCGGCCCCGCCGTTGCGCTTGCTCGCGCGGCTCTAAAGCGCAGCACCGAACCTGCCGATTCCTCACCTCGACGCCCTATGGACCTCAATGCCATCCTCAGACGTGCCGTCGACCTCGGCGCCAGCGACATCCACCTGAAGGTCGACCAGCCGCCGATGCTGCGGCAGGACGGCTCCATCTCGCCGCTCTCCGAGTGCCCGGCGCTGAACGAGCAGAACCTGCTCGCGGCGCTCGAGGCCGTCACCCGCGTCGCGCCCGAGCGGCTGCGCCAGTTCCACGACAGCGGCGACCTCGACATCGCCTACACGGCCGAGGGCCTGCCCCGCTTCCGCGTCAACGCGTACCGCCAGCGCGGCGCGATCTCGTTCGCGTTCCGCGTCATCCCGCGCGACGTGCCGAGCTTCGAGCAGTTGAGCATGCCGCCGGGCGTCTCGCGCCTCGCAGCCGAGCACCGCGGCCTGATCCTCGTCACGGGCGCCACCGGCTCGGGCAAGACCACGACGCTCGCAGCGATGCTCGACCACATCAACCGGACGCGAAGCCAGCACATCGTCACGATCGAGGACCCGATCGAGATCCTCCACCAGGATCACAGCTCGATCGTCAACCAGCGCGAGGTCGGCCTCGACACCGAGAGCTTCGCCCAGGCGCTCCGGCGCGTGCTCCGCCAGGATCCGGACACAATCCTGATCGGCGAGCTGCGCGACGCCGAGACCGCGCAGACCGCGCTCCAGGCCGCCGAGTCCGGCCATCTCGTCTTCTCGACCCTGCACACGATCGACGCCGCCGAG
>JANPKC010000102.1:0-7859 GCA_031425855.1 Actinomycetes bacterium
CGAGCGTGACCATGCCGACTCCGAGCGCGAGCAGCGCCGCTCCGAGGAGCGCCGACGCAGCGAGCTCGCGCCGCGTGACGCGGATGCTGCGGCCGGTCGCCATCAGGATCAGCGCCAGTAGCGCGGCGGCGAGCAGGAAGCGCGAGCCGGCGGAGAGGAACGCCGGGAGCGTGCGCACGGAGAGCTTGATCGCGACGTAGGTCGATCCCCAGACGAGGTAGACGGTCCAGAGAGCGGTCAGGAGCTTCCAGGGAGCGGGGGCGGCCATGCCTACTCAACGCAACGCGCGACCGCGCCGTGAGATTCCTCAGCGGATAAAGCTGGCCTCGTGGCCGCGGGCGTTGGCCGCCTCGAGCTCGTCGGCGGTCAGCGCGCCGATCCGCTCCAGCAGCTCGAGCTCGTCGCGGAGGTGCGTCCGCATCATCTCGGGGCCGTCGGTGGCGATCGTGAATGCGACCCCGTGCTGCTTGAAGGCGGCGAACGTGTCGCGGACCGCGTCCTCGTCGGGCAGCGCCTTCGTCAGCAGGTTCGACGTCGGGCAGATCTCGAGCACGATTCCGGCGTCGCGCAGCAGCCTCATCAGCTCGGGATCCTGCGCGGCGAGGATGCCGTGGCCGATCCGGTCGGGACGCAGGTGCTCGACGACCTCGCCGAGCTCCTCGCCGCCGGTGTCGCCCTCCTCGCCGACGTGGATCGTGACGCCGAGGCCCGCCGCCCGCGCCGTCTCGACCATCGGCGAGATCTGGGTGTAGTCGTAGCGGCCCCCGCCGGGGCGCGGGCCGGCGATGTCGATCCCGACCACACCCCGCGACGCCCAGCGAATCGCCTTCTCGACGACGACCTCGTTCTGGCGCGCGTCGAACGTGCGGTCCATCATCAGGATCAGCCCGGCGCGCACCTGCGGGTACTCGAGCGAGGCGCGGTCGAGGCCCCGGATCGCGGCGAGGATGATGTGGTCGAGATCCCGCTCGCCGCCGCGGTTGCGCTTCATCGGGTTGAAGCGGAGCTCGAGCGTCGTGATCCCCTGGCTGCGGTAGGCGCCGCCGATGGCACCGTGGACGGACTGCTCGACCGCCAGCGGCGAGCTCTGGATCAGCTCCGTCCAGTGGTAGATCCGGTCGAGCGCGTCCAGGTTCTCGACCCCCCGCGGGTCGGAGACGGTGACGAGCGCGTCGAACTCCCAGTAGTCCTTGACCGGGAGCGCGATCCCCTGCTCGTGCGCGAGCGACCAGAGGATGTCCGAGGCGACCGAGCCGCCGAGGTGTGTGTGCAGCTCGGCGAGACCCCCGGAGAACATTCGCGCGACTCTATCCTTCGCGCCCGTGCTCGACGGCATCGACCACGTGCAGCTCGCGGCACCGCCCGGGTGCGATGACGCCGCGCGCCGGTTCTTCGGCGATGTGCTCGGGCTGCAGGAGATCGAGAAGCCGGAGTCGCTGCGTGCGCGCGGCGGCGTCTGGTTCCGGGTCGGCGGCCAGCAGCTGCACGTCGGGGTGGAGCCCGGGTTCGCACCCGCGCGCAAGGCCCACCCCGCGTTCGCGGTCGGGAGCTACGACGAGCTCCTCGAGCGCCTGCAGGCAGCGGGCGTCGTCGCCACTCCCGACGACACGATTCCCAGGTTACGCAGGTGTTACGTCGAAGATCCGTGGGGAAACCGAATCGAGCTCGTCGCAGTTGAGAACAGCGCCTAGCTGCCGATAACGCACAGATGAGCACGCCGTCCCCCAACGAGCGGATCCTGATCGTCGACGACGAGGATCAGATTCGCACCCTGCTCGCCCGGCTCCTCGGGGCGCACGGGTACGACTGCACCACCGCCGAGTCGGCCGCGGCCGCGCGGCGCGTGCTCAAGGAGACGCACGTCGCGCTCGTCCTCAGCGACGTGAACATGCCCGGCGAGTCCGGTATCGACTTCACGCGCGAGGTGCTCGCCCACTACCCCGACACCGCCGTCGTGATGGTCACCGGCATGGACGACCGCCGCTACGCAGACGTGGCGATCGAGCTCGGCGCCTACGGCTACATCCTGAAGCCGTTCAAGCCGAACGAGCTGATCATCAACGTCGGCAACGCGCTCCGGCGCCGCTCGCTCGAGATCGAGAACCGCAGCCACCGCGAGCGGCTCGAGCAGACCGTGCTCGACCGTACGGCCGCTCTCCGCGACACGATCGCCCAGCTCGAGAGCTCCGACACCGAGTTGCGCCGGCTCCGCGAGGAGACGATCCGCCGGCTCTCCTGGGCGGCGGAGTTCCGCAACCAGGAGACGGGCGAGCACATCATCCGGATGAGCCTCTACTGCGCCTTGCTGGCGCGCCTCGCCGGGCTCGACGCCGACCGGGCGGAGATGATCCGGATCGCCAGCCCGATGCACGACGTCGGCAAGATCGGCATCCCCGACCGGATCCTGCTCAAGCCCGGCCGCCTCACCGACGACGAGCGCAAGGTGATGGAGGCGCACACGGAGATGGGCCACCGGATCCTCGCCGGCTCCGGGGTCGAGCTCCTCGACCTCGCAGCCGAGATGGCGCTCACCCATCACGAGCGCATCGACGGCACCGGCTACCCGGCAGGCACCGCCGGCGAGGCGATCCCGATCGAGGGGCGCATCTGCGCGATCGCCGACGTGTTCGACGCGCTCACCTCGGACCGGGTCTACCGGCAGGCGTTCCAGCCGGACGAGGCGAGGGCGCTGATGGCCGAAGGCCGCGGCACCCAGTTCGACCCCGACCTGCTCGACCTCTTCTTCGCGTCCTTCGACGACGTGCTCGCGATCAGGCGCGCCGCCGGCACCGGCACGATCGAGCAGACGCTCGCGATCGCGCTCGCGCACGCATCCGGCAGCCGCGGCCTCAGCTAGCCCGCGTCGAGCACGTCGCGCACCTTGGCGACGAGCGCCTGCGGCGAGAAGGGCTTGCCGATGAAGTCGACGTCCGGGTCATCCAGGGCCTCGTCCGGCTCGCTCGCGTATCCCGACATGTAGAGCACCCGCAGGGCCGGATTGCTCCTGCGCGCAGCCCGGGCGAGATCTGGCCCGCTCATCCCCGGCATGACGACGTCGGTGAGCAGCAGGTCGACCGCGACGCCGAGCTGCTCCAGCAGCTCGAGCGCCTCACCGCCAGCCGCGGCCGCCATGACCCGGTACCCGTCCCGCGTCAGCACCTCGGTCACGAGCCGGCGGATCGTCTCCTCGTCCTCCGCCAGCACGATGCACGCCGACCCAGCGGGCCGACCGGGCAGCTTCGGCTCCTCCGGCGATCCGCGCGCGGGGAAACGACCGGGATCGGGGGGCTGAGACATCCTGCTCCCGGCCACGGTACTTCACGGCGCGGCGCTCAAGCACGGCGGCGACCGGCCGATCACCCGGTGGACGGCATGACGTTCTCAACCCCGTACACGATCCCCGAGACGCCGCCGGCCGAGGTCCTGGCCGAGCTCGACGCCGCCGCCCTCGCGCTCGACGCGCTGACCGAGCGCGCTGCGCAGCTGACGCTCGTGACGGATGCCCACACCAGGCGCCTCCGGATCGAGCTGCACGAGGACGGAGCCTCGCGACCGCTGAGCCCGCGCCAGCTGTTCGAGCTGCTCGCCTAGCCCGTTACGCTGGCCCTCATGGCCGCACTCGACACCGAGATCGTCGTCGTCGGTGCAGGCGTGATGGGGCTGGCCACTGCCCGAGCGCTGATGCGGTCGGGACGGGACGTCACCGTCTGCGAGCAGTTCCGGCTCGGCCACGACCGCGGCTCGAGCCACGGCGACGCGCGAATCGTCCGCCTGTCCTATCCGGACGCGCGCTGGGTAAGGCTGGCCCAGGAGAGCTTCCCGCTCTGGCGCGAGCTCGAAGCGGAGTGCGGCCGCCCGCTGCTCGAGCTGCACGGCACCCTCGACCTCGGCGACTGGGAGCCGAACCGCGACGCCCTCGCCGAGTGCGGCGCCCCTTTCGAGGTGCTCGACGCGGCGGAGATCGAGCGGCGCTTCCCGATCCGCGCCGACGGGGGCAGCCGCGGGCTTTTCCAGGCCGACGGCGGGATCGTCGCCGCCGACGCGGCGCTGCGGGCGCTCGCAGAGGGCGTCCCGATCCGCGAGCAGGTTCGCGTAAAGGAGATCGAGGAGACGGTCGACGGCGTCAGCGTCGGCGGGATGCGTGCGCGCGTCGCGGTCGTCACTGCGGGCGCCTGGGCGCCGAAGCTCGCGGGCGTCGACGCGACGCCGACGGTGGAGACCGTCTCCTACTTCGGCCTCCACGAGCCGATCCCGTCCGTGATCGACACGACCACCGGGCCGAGCTCGGGCTACGCGCTACCGACGCCGGGCGGCGCGCTGAAGGCGGGCCTGCACCAGTCGGGCCGGCCGGCGGACCCGGACGAAGACAACGTCGCCGACCGCGAGCTCGCGGCACGCACGGCCGCCTGGGTGGAGCGCCGCTTCCGAGCGGCGGGAGAGGCAATGCAGGTCGAGACGTGCCTCTACACGATCCGCGAGAACGACGAGTTCCTGCTCGAGCGGCGCGGCCGGATCGTCGTCGGCTCGGCCTGCAGCGGGCACGGCTTCAAGTTCGCGCCGGTGATCGGCAAGCGGCTCGCCGCGCTCGCGCTCGAGGCCCTCTAGCGGAAGAGGTCGCGCTCCTCGGGAATCGGGAGCTCCGACCCGCTTCCCTCGCCGCGAAAGTCGACGCCGCGGATGATCGCCGCCGGGATCCCGCGCACCTTGCCCATCACGAGCTCGGCCGCCCCCGCGAGCTCGTCCGCGACCGCGATCTGCGTCGCCTGGAGCTCGTATCCCGTCCGGTCGCGGACGCCGCGGAGGTCGAGCAGGGGCTTCAGGCCCGCGACCCCGAGCGCGACGTCGGTCGTCCCCTGGCGGAACGGCCGGCCGAACGAGTCGCTGACGATCACGCCGACGTCGCGCCCGGCGCGCTCCCGCACCGCCGCACGAATCCGCGCGGCCGACGCGTCCGGGTCGAGCGGGAGCAGGATCAGCGTCCCCTCCCCTTTCGCGTTCGACCCGTCCACGCCCGCCGAGGCGCACACGAAGCCGTGCCGCGTCTCCGCGATGATCAACGGCGGCCGGACGCGCACGATGTGGTCGCTCTCGCGCAGGATCCATTCGACGTGCCTCGGGTCGCGGTCGCCGCCGAGCTCGAGCGCCCGCGCCGACGGCTCGACGTCGTCGAGCCGGACGACGCGCCCTTCGGCCTTCGAGACCGCCTTCTGGGCGACGACGAGCACGTCCGCGTCCTCGAGCCCGCCGGCGCGGTCGGCAGCGTCGAGCAGCAGCGCCGCGAGGTCGTCGCCGTCGTCGATCTCCGGGATGCCCTCGAGCGGAATCACCCGGATGCCGGGCGTCACGGGAGGCCGGAGATGCGCAGGCCCGCGTGGGCCTTGTAGCGCTTGTTCACGTTCACGATCACGGCTGTCATCCCCTCGAGCGCTCGCGAGCTCGCGAGCGGGCCGCAGTCGACGGCGTTGCCGGAGACGAGACGGGAGGCGAGCTCGAGCGCGAGCGCCTTCGCCGACTCGTCGTCGCCGCAGACGAGCGCGTCCTCGTCCGGCGGCGCCTCGGCGAGATTGGCCGCCGCCAGCGAGTGCAGCCCGGCGACGACGGGTGCATCGAGCTCGTCCTCGATCCGCTTGGCGATCGACGTCGGCTCGCCGGTCGGCCTGACGCCGCCGGGGCCGAACGCGAGCTCCGCGCAGACGGAGAGGACGGGCGTGGAGCCGATCGACTGGCGCAGGTCACGGGCCGTCTCGACCGCGGCGTCCGCCTTCACCGCGAAGACCACGAGGTCGACGCCGCGGACGGCGTCGTCGTTGCTCCGTCCCTCGGCGCCGAGCGCGACGGCCGTCTCGCGCGCTCGCTCGGCGTCACGCGAGCCGATCACGACCTCGATCCCGGCCTCGACCAGCCGCTTAGCGACCGCCTGCCCGAAGCTCCCCGTCCCGCCGACGACCCCTACCTTCACGCGGCCGCCTCGAGGACGGTCTCGGCGAGCCGGCGCGACGCGGCGAGGTCGGTCATCAGCGTCCTCGTGACGACGCGGCGCACGGCGAGCGGCCCGGCCGGGTCGGACTCGTCGACGACGAGCGCGTCGATCAGACCGGCGTAGCAGCCCGCGACGTGCTCCGGTGTCGTGCCGCCCGCCATCCGCGCGAGCATACGGTCTGCCGGGCCTTTGACGGCGCGGCCGCCGACGAGCGGGCTGACGGCGACGCAGGGAACCCGCCGCGCTTCGAGCGCCGCCCGGATCGCGGGCACGGCGAGGATCGGCCAGATGCTGACGTACGGGTTCGAGGGCGCGACCAGGATCGCGTCCGCCCGATCGATCGCCTCGAGGACGCCCGGTGCGGGCCGGCAGTCGTCTCCCTCGAAGCGGACGCCGTCGACCTCGTCGCGGTGCCCGCGCGCGACGAACCACTCCTGGAAGGGGAAGCTCCCCGCCGGCGTGTCGATCCAGGTGCGGAGACGGTCGTCGGTCGCCGGCAGGATCGACGGCTCGATCCCGAGCGCGCGCGCAAGTCGCGCCGTCACCGCCGAGAGTGGCTCGCCGCCGCGGAGCGCCTGGGTCCGGAGGAGGTGGAGCCCGAGATCGCGGTCGCCGAGCCGGAACCAGTCCTCGCCGCCGAGCGCCGAGACCGTCGCGAGCGCCTCCCACGTCTCTCCCGCCCGGCCCCAGCCGCGCTCCTCGTCGTGGAGCCCGCAGAGGGCGTAGAGGATGCTGTCGAGGTCGGGCGACACGGACATCCCGAGCACCTCGAGGTCGTCGCCGACGTTGCCCACGATCGTCACGCTCGCGCCGCCCGCCGCCTCCACGAGCCCGCGGGCGAACCGCGCCCCGCCGACACCGCCCGAGAGGAGCACGACCCTCATGACCGGAGCGCGGCGCCGAGGGCCGCCTGCGTTCGCGGCCCCGCCCGCAGGCCGATCCGGCGCAGGTCGTCGAGCGTGTCCACGTCGTCGCTCAGGTTGGGGATCGCGCACGAGATCGCGGTGACGCCGAGCGCGTCCGCGTGGTCGCGGAAGCGTGCCGCGCTGCCGTCGCCGTAGAGCGGCGCGAACAGATCCTTTCCGGGCAGCGCGAGTGCGTTCGTCGTCCCGTCCTCGGCCTCGACGTAGCCGATCGCGCCCAGGTCGGCCGCTCCGGCGAGCGTCCGCAGGTCGTGCGGCACGACGCACGGCAGGTCGGCGTTGATCACGAGCACGGTGCCGCCGTCGCCGAGGCTCTCGAGCGCAGCCGCGACGGCAGCCCCCTGGCCGCCGCCCGGCTCCGCCACCGGCTCGGCGCCGAGCTCCTCCGCGAGCGCGCGGCCGGCCGGATCGCCCGTGACGACGAGCGTGCGGCCGGTCACCGTCGCGGCCGCGAGCACGTCGCCGAGCATCGCGAGCGAGAGACCGGCGCGCGCCTCTGCCGGCGCGTCGAGCCGCTGCTTCCCGCGCTCGCCGCGGAAGGGGACCACGATCTGCGTCATCGGGCAAGACTCTAGACGTGGACAACGCGACCCTCGCCGGGCGCCTCGAGGCGTTCGCCGCTCTCCTCGACCTGAACGGCTCGGGCTACTACACCGTCCGCGCGTACCGGCGCGCCGCCGAGCTGATCCGCGCGACGCCGGCCGACGTGGCCACGCTCGTGCGCTCAGGCCGGGTGCGCGACCTCGCCGGCATCGGCCCCGGGATCGAGACGCGCCTGCGCGAGCTCGTCGAGACCGGGCGGATCGCAGAGCTGGACGAGCTCGAGGTGCAGGCGCTCCCGGAGCTCGTCGGGGTCGCGCGCCTGCTCGGCCTCTCGACGAAGCGGATGCGGGAGCTCGGTCACGCGCTCGGGATCAGCTCGCTGCCCGAGCTGCGGGCAGCGGCCGCGGCGGGAA
>JANPKC010000103.1:0-1750 GCA_031425855.1 Actinomycetes bacterium
CGCGACGCCGAGCGCGAGCTGAAGGAGCTGCTCGATCGGAAGGACGGCGAGCGGCCGTGGCAGATCCGGGACGAGCTCGGCCAGACGATGCTGAAGAACTTCGGCGTCTTCCGGCGCGAGGATCAGATGCAGGAGCAGATCGGTGTGATCGAGGGCCTGCGCGAGCGCTATCCGACCGTCGTCGTCGAGGACAAGGGCGACGTCTTCAACTCCGACCTGACCCAGGCGATCGAGCTCGGCTACCTCCTCGACGTCGCGGCCTGCATGCTCCAGGCCGGGATCGCGCGCAAGGAGAGCCGCGGCGCCCACTCGCGCCCGCACGACTACCCGACCCGCGACGACGAGAACTTCCTCAAGCACTCGATCACCCGCTGGAAGGATGGCGGACCAGAGCTCTCCTACAAGGATGTGCGCTTCACCAAGTACCTGCCCGAGGAGAGGAAGTACTAGCCATGCGCCGCATGCTCGCGCTCGCCGTTCTGTCGCTGCCCGCGCTCGTCGCCTGCGGCGCCTCCGACCCCGTGGCCGCCGAGGAGATCTCGGCAGCCGTCGCGAAGACCGCCGAGTCCGGCAGCTCCCGAATCGAGATCTCCGGCACGGACGACGGCGAGGCGCTCGTGATGGCCGGCATAGCCGACTACGAGCGCCGGCGTGCGAGCTTCCGGTTCGAGAAGGCGCCGAAGGAGTGGAAGGGCGGGCCGGAGGAGGCATTTCGTGTGATCGGTGGGACGATGTACGTCGCCTCGTCGATCTTCGGTGTGACCGACGACAGCGCGAAGAAGCTGAAGCCGTGGGTCAAGTTCGAGTACGACAGGGACGACGAGGCCTCGCTCGACACGCTGCTCTTCCCGTTCCCGTTCGTCGATCCGGGCCAGTTGCTCGCCACCTTCCAGAAGGTGGGCGGTGACGTCGAGGCGCTCGGCGAGGAGCCGGTGCGGGGCGTTCCGGCGAGCCGGTACAGGCTCACGCTCGACCTCGAGCGCCTGATCGAGACCGCGCCGCCGCGTCATCGCGCCGGGCTTCGGAAAGAGCTCGACGAGCGAGGGCGGAAGCTCGAGCCCGTCGAGATCTGGATCGACGGCGCCGGCCTCGCGCGCCGCGTGCGCATCGTCGTCGACTCGGATCCGGTCTCGATCGACTTCTTCGACTTCGGAATCGAGGTGGGCCTGCAGGCTCCGGCGGCGGATCAGGTCGAGGATCTCGACGCGTTCTTCCCGACCGGCGACACCGAGGTGGGGAGTGGGAGCAGCGAAATCGAACCAGTCGAGGAGGACGAGTAGCCGATGCAGGTTGCCCTGAAGATCTGGCGCTACGACGCGGAAACAGGCGACAAGGCCCTCCGCGAGTACGAGTTCGACGCGCCCGAGGAGGCGACGCTGCTCGACTGCCTCGACATCGTCAAGGACCGTCACGACGGCTCGCTCGCCTATCGCAAGAGCTGCCGGATGATGATCTGCGGCTCGTGCGGGATGCGGATGGACGGCGCGGCCGTGCTCGCCTGCAAAGTGCGCATGTACGACATCGCGAACGCCGGCCACGTGCCGGTGATCTCGGCGATGGGGAACCTGCCCGTGATCAAGGACCTCGTCGTCGACATGGATCCCTTCTGGACGAAGTTCAAGGCGATGAAGCCGTACCTGCAGCCGGGCTACAGCCAGCCCGAGGACGGCAAGGAGCACCTGATCTCGCAGGAGCGGATGAACGTGATCCACAAGGAGTCGCTCTGCATCAACTGCGGCTGCTGCGTCTC
>JANPKC010000104.1:0-2976 GCA_031425855.1 Actinomycetes bacterium
CGATCGGCGTCGACGCCGCGGATGCCGCCGGCAACCGCTCGCCGGCGTCGAGCATCTCCGCGTCGACCAGCCCGTGCACCGTCACGGACACCACGGCGCCGTCGACCCCAACGGGACTGAGCTCGACGGGCGCGACCGAGAGCTCGATCTCGCTCGCCTGGAACGCCTCGAGCGACAACGTCGGGGTGTCGAGCTACCGCCTCTACAACGGCTCCGCGACCGTCGGCTCGACGGCATCGAGGTCGTACACCGTGTCGGGTCTGGCGTGCGGGACGACGTACACGCTCGGCGTCGACGCTGCGGACGCGGCGGGTAACCGCTCCGGGAAGGCGACGATCTCGTCTGCGACGAGCGCGTGCGCGCCGCCGCCTCCTCCTCCGCCGCCGCCGCCGCCCCCGCCGCCCCCCACCGGGACGGCGAATGTGTACGTCTCGACCTCCGGCTCCGACTCGAACGCCTGCACGAGCAGCTCGGCAGCGTGCCGCAGCTTCGACCGCGCCTATCGCGTGGCGCAACCCGGGCACGTGGTCGAGGTCGCCGCGGGTAGCTACGGGTCGCAGTCGATCGGCAAGGACTCGACGAAGACGTCATCCACCGACGTCGTCATCCGTCCCGCCGCCGGCGCGACGGTGTCGCTGAGCTCGCTCTCGGTGTCGGGCAGCCACCTCGAGGTCCGCGACATGCAGATCTCGGGCGACGGCAGCATCGGGTCGAGCCCGATCGACACCCGCGACGTCACCTACCGCAACATCACCGCGCGGTCGCTCTTCCTACGCGCGGACAACGTCAACGTGATCGGCGGCTCGGTCGGAGGCTTCAACGCCTGCGACGCGGGGAGGCCGGAGGACGGCGTCAAGCTCTGGAACGACTCGAGCCGCGGCGCCGACGGGATCGTCATCGACGGTCTCCGGATCCACGACATCCGCCGGCTCGGCTGCAGCGTCCACTCGGACTGCATGCAGATCTACTCCGGCACGAACCACACGATCAAGAACTCGACCTTCTTCAACTGCCCGACGAGCGGCCTGATCGCGCGCCCGTCCGGCTCCAGCCAGAAGCTCGAGAACATCACGATCGAGAACAACTTCTTCGGGCCGGTGCTCGACGGCACGGAGGCGATCAACATCGGTACGGCACCGGACCGGTGCGCGAACATGATCATCCGTTACAACACCGTCTACAACGAGTCGTCCTCGTTCGACTGCGTCACGTCGAGCGGGACTGCGGGCTCCCACGTGGAGGGGAACATCATCAGCGTCGGCTCCGGCAACGACGCGACGTTCGCCTCGAACGTGTTCCGGCCCGGCTCGGCCGTGACGGGGAGCGGCGTGCAGTGTTCGCCGGCCTACGCGAACGCGGGTGCCGGCGACTACCACCTCGCCGCATCCGATACCTGCGCGCGCGGTCGCGGGGCGGCGGGCCATCCCGCCACCGACATCGACGGCCAGCCGAGGCCGTCGGGCCCGCCCGATGCGGGCGCCGACGAGATCGGCTAGCGAGACCACGCAGGAGGGGCGCGCGCGGGCGCGCCCCTCCTGTTTGGAGGATGTAAGAAAACGGCAGAGAAGGCATGGTCGGCCGCTGACCCGGGTACCCTGGCCCGCCAGACCGTTCGACCCCCGCCAGAAGGCACGAGCCGCCCAGCGACGTGCCGCAGCCATCGGAGGTTCCACATGCAGGGTGCCGTTGACGCCCTTCGCCGCACGGGCGGATCGCTCGCCCTCATTGCGCTGTTCGCTCTCGCCTGCCTGCTCGCCGGAGCATCCGCTCCCGGCGCGACGGGTGCGTCCCGCGGCCTCGTGGCCGCGTACGGCTTCGACGAGCAGACGGGTGCCTCGGTGAGCGACGCCAGCGGCAACCGAAACGCCGGCACGATCTCCGGCGCGACCCGCTCCCCGGCAGGCCGCTACGGCGGCGCGCTCCGCTTCGACGGCCGCGACGACGTCGTCACCGTCGCCGACTCGCGCTCGCTCGACCTCACGAGCGGGATGACGCTCGAGGCCTGGGTGCGGCCGACCGGCCTCGGCGGGTCCTGGCGCACCGCCGTGATCAAGGAGCAGTCCGGGAAGGCGCTCTCGTACGCGCTCTACGCGCACACGGGCGGCCGCGGCCCGAGCGGTCACGCGTACGTCGCCGGGAACGACCGGCGCGCGCGCTCCGACACGACGATCGCGTCGGACTCGTGGACGCACCTCGCCGCGACCTACGACGGCAGCACGATCCGGCTCTACCGGAACGGCGCGCAGATCCTGGCCGAGACCGCGGCGGGTGGGATCGCAACGTCCGGCGGCCCGCTGCGCATCGGCGGCACGCAGCACTGGAGCGAGTGGTTCGAGGGGCTGATCGACGAGGTTCGCGTCTACAACCGGCCGCTCGGCGCTGCCGAGATCCGTGCCGACATGACGACCCGGGTCGGCGGCGCGCCGGCGTCGAAGACGACGAAGGCCGCCCCGAAGGCTCCTGCCAGGATCGACCGGAGCGCTCCGACCGCACCCTCGAGGCTTGTTCGGACCCGCGCGACCCGGACGACGATCTCGCTGGCGTGGCGCGCCTCGCGCGACAACGTCCGCGTGACGCAGTACGGCGTCTATCGCAACGGCCGCAAGCTGGGCGCGGTCTCGCGCATGTCCACGACCGTGCGCGGGCTCGCGTGCGGGAAGCGGTACGTGCTCGCCGTCGACGCAGCCGACCGGGCGGGCAACCGTTCCCGCAAGGCATCGCTGCGCGCGGCGACGGCGCGCTGTGTCGCATCGCCGCCTTCCACGCCGACCCCGCCCCCCGCTCCCCCCACCGCCCCGCCCACCGGCGGCGCGGCAGCCCATTTCGTCTCGAGCGGGGGATCAGACTCCGGCGGCTGCACGTCGGCGGCACCCTGCCGAAGCTTCGATCGGGCGTACCGCGTCGCGAGCCCCGGCGAGGTCATCGAGGTCGCAGCCGGCAGCTACGGCTCGCAGACGATCGGGATGGATCCTTCCA
>JANPKC010000105.1:0-4986 GCA_031425855.1 Actinomycetes bacterium
GTTAGACGTTCGTTCAGTGAGACGCCTCCTCCTGCTCGCCCTCCTCCTCGCCGTCGCCGCCTCGACCGCCGGCGCCGCGCCGCAGCGGGTCGCACACGACTGCGTGAAGGGTGGCGAGCTCTTCTTCAACGCCGCCGACGGGACGAAGCTCGTCGGCCACCGCTTCGGCAAGGGGACGACGGCCGTGATCCTCACGCATCAGTCCGAGGGCGACCTCTGCGACTGGCTCCCCTACGCCAGGCGGCTGGCGGCGCGCGGCTACTTCGTCTTCCCGATCGACTTCCGCGGCTACGGCTTCTCCGACGTGCCGGCTGCCGGGCCGTACCGCTACACGCAGGACATCGCGGCGGCCGCGAAGGCGCTGCGCAAGCTTGGCAAGAAGAAGATCTTCGTCGTCGGCGCCTCGATGGGCGGGATCGCGGCCGTCGTCGCAGGCGCGAACGTGACCCCGCCGCTCGCTGGAGTCGTCAGCGTCTCGTCACCGGCTCGCTTCCG
The DNA here is from genome assembly GCA_031425855.1 of Actinomycetes bacterium. Taxonomy (GTDB): domain Bacteria; phylum Actinomycetota; class Thermoleophilia; order Gaiellales; family Gaiellaceae; genus Gaiellasilicea. Next base: position 496 of record JANPKC010000105.1, read on the forward strand.
AGGCATGGACGGCGTCAAGGCCGGCCCACGGCTCCGCGTGCCGGCGCTCTATCTCGCCGCCACCGCGGACGACAACGCCGGCTACGACTTCTCGGAGGACGCGAAGGCGCTCCATCGAGCCGCCGCGACGAGGGACAAGCGGCTCGAGCTGCTGCCGGGCCGGCTGCACGGGATCGCCCTCGTCGGCGGCTCCGCGCGTGCGAAGACGTCGATCGACGGCTTCCTCAAGGGGCACTAGCCCCGGCGGCGGCTCTAGCAGCCGCCGCCGGGGACGACGTTTCGCACCGGGCTCGCGGCGGCGGTCGCCGCGTCGAGCCGGTCCGCGGTGCGCCGGAGGGTGCGCGCCATCCTGCTGCGGGCCGGGCTCGACGGGGCGAGCCGGTGCACGGCAGCGGCGGCCAGCCGGTCCTGCTGCCGGTCGTGGGTGATCTGGGCGAGAAAGTCGGGCGCGGGGTGCATCACGGGCCTCCTTCAGCATTCGACATGCTTGATCTGTTCGAAAGTTATCGAACGCTGAATCCCTTGTCAAGCGCTTTGATTGCGAGTACGCTCTCGTCGTTCTATGGCTGTCGAACAGAACAGGCGCGCGCCCGTGCTCGACCTCTCCCGCCCGGGCGGGCTCGAGGTCGAGATCGAGGTCGCCGAGGCGGCCGAGGTGCTGATGAGCATCTGCGCCGTGGCCGACCGGTCCGACCACGACACCTTCGACCTGGGCCCGGAGTGGATGCAGGCGAGGCTCGACTCCGTCCCCGAGGACGTCCGCGCCGACGTCGACACACTCCACCTCGGCGACATGACGATGGCCGCGCACCTGCTCGGGATCGTCTACGAGACCCCGAAGCCGCGGACGTTCGCCGCCTTCATGGAGCGGCTCGAGGCCACCGAGCCGGTGGAGTTGAAGCTCCACCTCTTCGGCCACTACGACACGAGCTCGACCCACTTCGCGCCCGACATCGTCGAGGCGGCCGCACGCGGCGACGAGACGGCGATCGAGCAGGTGCTCGACGCGCTCGCCGAGTGGTCGGAGAAGCACGAGTTGTACCGCGACCTGCTCCGGATGGACGGGGTCGAGGTGAAGGCCCGGATCGTCGACCTGCTTCCGCGCTGGTACGAGCACGTCTTCGCGCCGTACGAGCAGGAGTGGCGAGCGGCCGCGGAACGGGACGCGGAGGCGAAGCGGGCGCTCGCGGGCCGCCACTCGCCGGAGCAGCTCGTCGAGCTCGCCACGCGCGGCTACCAGTACACGCCGCCGGCGGCGATCCGGACGCTCGCCTTCTTCCCGAGCTGGTTCAGGCGCCCCTGGGTGATCCTCTGGGAGCACAAGAGCACGAAGATCTTCTGCTACCCGATCGCCCCCGCACCGGAGGAGGGTGCCTCGCCCGCCGAGGTGGCGCGCGTCTACAAGGCGCTCGGCGACGAGGGGCGGCTGAAGCTCCTCCGCCGCCTCAGCGACGGCCCCATGAAGCTGGGCGAGGCCGCGGTGGAGCTCGGCGTCGCGAAGTCGACCGCGCACCACCACCTCGCGATCCTGCGCCAGGCCGGGTTCGTGACGATCCGCGACGAGGACGAGAACGTCTACAGCCTCCGCACCGACCTGCCACAGACCGGCGACCTGCTGACCGCCTACCTCGGCGGCTCGAGATCCTCTGCGACGAGCGCGTAGAGCACGCCGTCGACCCAGCCGTCGCCGCGCCGGTAGGCCTTGCGCTTGACGCCCTCGCGGACGAAGCCCGACCGCTCGGCGTGGCGCTGCGCCCGCTCGTTGAAGCCGTAGACCTCCAGCTCGATCCGGTGGAAGCCTCGCTCGTGGATCAGGTGGCGCTGGAAGAGCCGCGCCGCGTAGTCCGCGAGGCGGCGGCCGCGAAAGCCGGGATGGACGGCGAGCCCGCCGACGTGGACGATCCCGCTGCGCCGGTTCGTCAGCTCCCAGGCCATCGCGCCCGCACGCTCGCCGCCGAGCTCGACGACCATGACGCCGCCCGCCTCCGGGTCTTGTGCGACCTTCGCCTCGACGCCGGCGCGATCGTAGGAGCCTGCCGCGGCGAGGAAAGGCCGGACGTCCTCGTCGGCGTAGAGATCGACGAGGAAGTCGAGGTCGCCGTCTCCGGCCGGCCGGATCGAGACGCTCACTGCCGGGCTGCCGCGGCCGCGCGCCGCGGCAGCCGCAGCGCGCCGGAGGCGAGCGAGACGCCGGCGAGGATCAGCACGAGACCCCCGATCGTCGCCGCGGAGATCTTCTCGTCGAGGATCATCGCCCCGTAGGCGAGGGCGAAGCCGGGCATCAGATAGGTGACGAGCGAGAGCCGCGCCGAGCCGTGCAGGGCCAGCATGCGGAACAGGATCAGCTGGGCCAGCGCGGTGCCCACGAGCGAGAGCGCGAGCAGCGACGCGGTCGCCTCCAGCGAGGGGACGGAGCCCGGCAGCTGCACGAGCGCGAAGGGCGTCAGGATCAGCCCGCCTGCGAGCATCGAGCCCGCCGCGAGCACCGGGCCGGCCGTGCCGGAGACGGCGCGCTGGCCGTAGACGCCGGCCGAGGCGTACGAGAGCGACGAGAGCACGACCGCGAGCGCGCCCAGGATCGCCAGGTTGCCTCCCTCGGGATGGATGCCCGTGACGACCGCGACGCCGACGATCCCGATCGCGAGGCCGAGCGCCCGGGTTCGCGTCAGCCGCTCGTGCGGCAGGAAGCGCAGGACGAGGAGCGCGTTGAAGATCGGGACGGACGCCTGCACGACCGCCGCCAGCCCGGAGTCGATGTGCTTCTCGCCCCAGGCGATCAGCCAGAACGGCAACGCCGCGTTGAAGACGCCGAGGACGAGGCAGTGGCGCCAGGCGGCGCGCAGCTCCGCCACCGCCCGCTCTCGCCCGAAGCGCCAGACGACGTAGCCGAGCAGCACGGCGGCGGCGAGCAGGGTCCGGAAGGCCATCATCGGCGCCGGCTCGACCTCGTCGACGGCGACCTTGATGAAGAGGTACGACGCGCCCCAGACGGCGGCCAGCGTCACCAGCATCGGCCAGTAGCGGTTCACCGTCTCACGCTACCGGTGCCCAGGGCGACTCCCGCCAGAACCAGCGCGAGGCCCGCCAAGGAGACCGCCGTCACCGTCTCGTCCAGGAAGACGGCGCCGTAGACGAGCGCGAGCGACGGGACGAGATAGGTGACGAGCACGGCTCTCGACGCGCCGGCTCCTGCGATCAGGCCGAAATAGAGCAGGTACGCGGCGCCCGTCGCCGCGACGCCCAGGTAGAGCACCGAGAGCAGCGACTCCCAGCCGAGCATCGTCGCCTGCGCGGCACCGACCGGAAGCACGTACAGCGTCGCCCAGGCGAGCGAGCCGAAGGCGACCAGTGAGGGAGCCACGCCGACGAACCGCCTCCCCGCATAGAGACCGCCGATCCCGTAGCAGGCAGCGGCCGCGACGACCGCAAGCGCACCGGCCACCGCGCGCTCGCCGCCGCCGAGCTCGAGGCCGACGAGGAGGACGACACCGCCGAAGGCCAGCAGGACTCCTGCCAGCCTCGTCCCGGAGACGCGTTGGGAGCGATCGATCGGAAGCGCGAAGAGCGCGGTGAAAAGTGGCGCCGAGGCGTTGAAGATCGCAGCGAGCCCGGAGTCGATGTACTGCTGCCCCCACGCGATCAGGAAGAACGGCACGGCCGTGTTGATCAGCGCCAGGGCCGCGAGCGGCCGGGCATACGGCCGGAGTGACGAGAGACGGTGCCCGGCGAGCCGGACGTACGCGGCGAGGGCCAGCGCACCCGATCCCATCCGCAGCAGGATCAGGGTCGACGGCGCGAGATCGCGCAGGGCGATCGTGATGAACATGAACGACGACCCCCAGATCGCGGCGAGGGCCGCGAGCATCAGGAGATGACGGCGGCTCACGCTCTCTCCAAACGCGACGGCCGCCGTCGGCCTTCCCGTCTACACTGAACCACCTGACCGAGGTCGCCGATCAGCCCGTTCCCGCTCCGCCCGTGCATCGCGCGCTCGGCCTCACGGACGGGGAGCTCGACAGGATCGTCGACCTGCTCGGGCGCGAGCCGAACCACTTCGAGCTGGCGGTCTTCTCGCTCCTGTGGTCGGAGCACTGCGGCTACAAGCATTCGGCCCTCCTGTTGAAGCGGCTTCCCTCGGAAGGGAAACGCGTCCTGCAGGGCCCCGGTGAGAACGCGGGGGTGATCGACCTCGGCGACGGCGAGGCCGTCTGCTTCAAGGTCGAGAGCCACAACCACCCGTCCGCGGTGGAGCCGTTCCAGGGCGCGGCGACCGGGGTCGGCGGGATCCTGCGCGACATCATCGCCATGGGCGCCCGCCCGATCGCGCTGCTCGACGGGCTGCGCTTCGCACCCGGCGACCCGCGCTTCGACAGGGCCGTGGCCGGGATCGGCGCGTACGGGAACTCGGTCGGCGTCCCGACCGTCGGCGGCGAAGCGGTCTTCGACGAGGCCTACCGCGACAACGTGCTCGTGAACGCGATGTGCGTCGGC